>JAAZOP010000036.1 GCA_012797735.1 Myxococcales bacterium | reverse complement strand
TGTTGCATCTGGGGATCCGCAACATCCGTCTGGGGCCGAAGCTGCCGGCGTTCGTGACGCCGGCGGCCCTCGCGGTGCTGGCGGAGAAGTTCCACGTGATGCCGATCACCACGCC
The DNA here is from genome assembly GCA_012797735.1 of Myxococcales bacterium. Lineage (GTDB taxonomy): Bacteria > Myxococcota_A > Polyangia > DRWM01 > JAAZOP01 > JAAZOP01. Next base: position 38,661 of record JAAZOP010000036.1, on the reverse strand, counting down.
GGAGCAGGACCTGGCGGCGATCCTGGGAACGCCGGCGTAGCGCGGGCCGGACCCGGCGCCGCCCGGCGGGTCCGGCCGCCGGCGCGGGCGGGCAGACCCTGCGGGAGAGAACCACCCGCGGGTCCTACGGCTTTCCGCCTCCGGCGGGTTCCTTGCGGCGCGGAGGCGGCTCCGCGTCGAGAGGGGGCGCGGCCTTTTCCAGCGCGGCGGCGGCGGCGGCCATCGTCGCCTCCTTCTTGCTGCGTCCGCGACCGGTGCCCACCACGTCGTCCCCGACCAGGCATTCGACCTCGAACTGCCGGTCGTGGTCCGGGCCCCAGGCCCGGCGGAGCCGGTAGCTCGGTGTGAGGTGCCGGTGCGCCTGGACCACCGCCTGCAGCCGGCTCTTGGGGTCGATGCCGGCGGTGGCGGCGGCCTGCGCCAGGCGCGGGCCGAACAGCCGGTTCACCACGGTGCGGGCGGCCTCCAGGCCGCCGTCGGTGTACGCCGCGCCGATCACCGCCTCGAGCGCGTCGGCGAGGAGGCCGGGGCGTTCGCGACCGCCCTGGGCCTCTTCGCCCCGTCCGAGGCGCAGGTGTTCTCCGAGGCCGATTTCCTGGGCGACCTGGGCCAGGCCCGCCTCGGCGACCAGCATCGCGCGGAGCCGCGTGAGGGTCCCCTCTCCCGCCTCGGCCATGCAGGCCACGAGCGCTTCGGCGACGAGCATGTCGAGCACGGCGTCGCCGAGGTACTCCAGCACCTCGTTGCTCTGCAGCGGCTCGCTCGACTCGTTGACGTAGCTCGCGTGCGTCAGCGCCCGCTGCAGCAGCGAGGGGTCGCGGAACTCGTAGCCGAGGTCCAACCGCGTTCTTTCCACCATCTCGTCCGTCCCCGCGCGGCCGCGCCGCGCCTATCTCCCGCCCTTGACCCTGGTGCCGGGCAGCGGTTTCGCGCGGCGCCAGCGCAGCCGCAGGTGGCCGTGGCGCCACAGGCGGAAGAACGCCCAGGCGACCGCGGCCGTGGACAGCCAGCCGATCCAATCGCCGGCGAAACCGTACAGCGTCTGGCCGGACTGCCAGCGCACGGTCGCGCGGACCGTCTCACGGGTCATCTGCCCGCTGCGCGCGACGATGCGGCCCACCGGGTCGACGACGGCGGAGATGCCCGAGTTCGTCGCGCGGACCAGCCAGCGCCGGTGTTCGACGGCACGGAACACCGACAGGGCCAGGTGGATCTCCGGCTCTGTCGTCGCGCCGAACCACGCGTCGTTCGTGAGGTTGACCAGCAGGTTCGGGCGCGTGGCGTTCACCAGCTTGCGCGTGAACCCCGGCAGGACGTCCTCGTAGCAGATCAGCGCGCCGACCCGGTATCCGCCGAACGGCAGCGCCTCGAGTCGCGTGCCCGGCGTGAAGCGGCCGGAGTGCGGCGACAGATCGTACAGCCAGGGGAACGTCTCGCCGAACGGCAGGTACTCGCCGAACGCGAGCAGGTAGGTCTTGTCGGTGCTGCCGAGGACCTTGCCGCTCGCGTCGAGCAGCAGGGCGGAGTTGTACAGGCGCGGGCGGCCCCCGCCGCTGCGGTCGATCCGCGGGGCGCCGAACAGGAGCGGGGTGCGGATCTCTCCCGCCACGTCCGCCCGCCGCGTCACGTATTCGGAGAGGTCCGAGCCGGGTTCCCACGGCACGGTGTACAGGTACGCCGACTCGGGCCACACGATCAGGTCCACCCCCGCCGCCTGCAACGCCAGCGAGTCGGCGACGTGGCGCCGGTGCCCCTCCTCCGGCTCCTCGTGCTTCTGGTAGGTCCCCATGTTGACCTGCACGATGCCGACCCGCAACGGCTCCGCCTCCCGCTGGCCGGCATCGACCTGCTCGATGCGCAGCGCGCCGTAGGCGAGCGTCGCAGCCAGGGCGGCCGCCGCGACGAGCACGGGGATGCGGGGGAACTTCTCGCCGCCCGGGCGCCAGCGGAGCAGCAGGTACAGAGCCGTCGCGACCGAGACCACGACCGCGGAGAGCAGCAGCGGGCCGCCGATCTCGGCGACCTGCAGGAACACCGGGAGCTGCCAGAACGAGTTCGCGAGGTACGACGGGAAGAGCAGCGGGTAGGCGAACTCGATGAAGACGACGCCGGCGATCAGCGAGGGGAACGGGCGTCCGCCGGCCATCCACCAGCGCTTGAGGCCCCAGGCCAGCAGGCCGAACGACAGGCCGCCCCACGAGCAGAGCAGCACGTCGAAGAGCAACGCCAGGGGCCAGGGGAATCCGCCGAACCGCTCGATCGTCGCCGGAATCCAGTAGTAGCCGCCGAGATGGGTCACCAGACCCATCAGCCACCCGGTCCAGAACGCGGCCTTGCCGCTCCCGGCCCGGCGCACGAACTCGGCGAACGGCACGTAGGCGAAGAACGCGAGATACCACTGGTTGAAGCCGGCGAAGCCGAGGAAGTACAGCGCGCCCGACGACACCGCCAGCCCCACGAGCGACGCCACGGGAGCGTAGTCGGCGAGCCTGCGACGCTTCATCCCCGTCTCATCCGCCGAACGCGATCACTTGAGCGGCAACAGCCGGTGGACCTTCTGCAGCAGTTCGTCCACCTTGAACGGCTTCGTCAGGTAGTAGCGCGCCCCGAGGTTGATCCCCTCGACCACTTCGCGCGGAGCGCTCTTCGCCGTGAGGAACATCACCGGAATCCGGTTGGTGTCGCGGTGTCCCTTGAGCGCCTTGACGAAGGCCATCCCGTCGAGCCGGGGCATCATGATGTCCGCGATCACCAGTTCGGGCTTGAAGCCCTGCTCGATCGCCATCAGCCCTTCCAGCCCGTCGTTCGCCGTCCGGACCTCGTACTCCTTCGACAACACCGTGGTCACGATGCGCTGGATGTCCGGATCGTCCTCGACCACCAGGATCCGCGGCCCTGCCATCGCGCACCCTCCCTCACCGCGGCCGCGCCGGCGCGGCCCCGCCCGCACTCCCGCGCCTCGTCGCCGGATCCCACGGAACCGCCTCCTCGACCAGGAAGTTCGGGATCCCGTCGCTGACCGCGTAGAACAGGCCGCAGTTCCGGCAGCCGAACCCTTCCGGCTCGGCCAGCCGGTCCAACCCGCCCTTGCACTTCGGGCACGCCAGGATCGCCAGGAGTTCCTCGGGCCAGTCCAGCGCCATCGCTTCGCTCCTCCGGCGCCAGTATATCGCCTGCGCCCTCCGGAACAAGGCGGTTGTCGGACCCACCGCCAACCTCCCGCCCCCGGCAAGCCGCCGCGTCCTTCCGGCGACGTCTCCGGCGGCCACGGAGAGTTCCTGCGCGCCGATCTAGCCGGCGGGGCCGCCGGCGCCGGCCGGCGGCCCGGGGGATTCGATGCGTTCGGCGCGGGTCGCCTCTGCGGCGCACACCAACACCGCCAGCGCCTCGTTGACGGGCGCCGGGACGCCCGTTTCGCGGGCCGCGACAGCGACCGCGCCGTTGATCTCGGCGATCTCGGTGCGCCGGCCGGCCAACACGTCGGCCAGCATGCTCGAGACGTTGTCGGCCGTGCGCCGCGCCACCTCGCGAGCCCGCTCGACCAGCATCTCCGCCTCCAGCGGGATCCCGCGCGCCCGCGCCACCGCCGCCGTCTCGCGCACCGCCGACTCGAGCAGCGCCAGCGTCTCGGGATGCCGCGCCAGGACGCCGTTGCGCACCCGCAGCAGGGCGGTCAGCGCGTTGATTCCCGCGTTGATCGCCAGCTTGGCCCAGATCCGCACCGTCACGTCGGGCACGGCCGCGGTCGGGATCCCGGCCTCGGTCAGCACCCGCGCCACGTGCTCGGCGCGGCCGGAGATCCCGCCCGACGGTTCGCCGACGAACGTGTCGCCCTCCCCCGCGTGATGCACGCGGCCGGGCCCGAGCAGGTTGGCGCCGAGGGCGGTGGTGCCGCCGAGCACTCGGGCGGGGCCAACCACGCCGCCGATCGCCTCCACGTTGCCCAGCCCGTTCTGGAACGTCGCGACCATCGTCGCCGGCCCCACCACCGCCGCGTGCTGCCACATCGCCTGCGCCGTGTCGTAGGCCTTCGTCGCGACGATCGCCAGTTCGACGGGACCGACCCGGGAGGCATCGCATGTCGCCGCCGCCGGAACGTGGAACGACCCGCGCACGCCCTCCACGTCGAGGCCGCGGCGCGCCAGCCGCTCCGCCTCCGCCTCGTCCGGCGCCAGGAACACCACCTCCCGCCCCGCCCGCGAGAGGTACGCGCCGAGCGTGCAACCGACGGCTCCCGGACCGATGATCGCGATCCGCATGCGCCGCTGCTACCATCGCCGCGCCGGGCGATCAAGCGGCGCCGGCCGTCCCGTCGGCCCGAAGCGTCAGCCTCGCCCGGCGCCGTGCGGCCGGTGCTCCGGCGGCAGGGCGGCGAGAATCGCGGCACGCGTCTGCGCGACGAGCCGCTCGAGGTCCGCGGCCGGCCGTCCCGCGCAGGGAATCGGCTCACCGATCGTGACGTCAATCCGGCCCGCACGGAAGCGCCAGTCGTCGGCCGGAAACAGCGCGCGCGTCCCGGCGATCGACAGCGGCAGGATCGGGACGCCGGCCTCGAGCGCGAGGCGGAAGCCGCCGGTCTTGAAGGTCCCGAGGCGCCCGTCCCGGCTGCGCGTCCCCTCGGGGTAGAACACGACCGAAGTGCCCGCGGCGACCTTGCGCGCCGCCTCGGCCATCGATCGCCGCGCCGACTCCCGGTTCCCCCGCTCGACGTAGACCATCCCGAGGCGCTCGCAACCGTAGCCGAAGATCGGGATCGATCGCAGCTCCTGCTTCATCACGTAGCTCAGCCGCATCGGCAGCGCGGCGATCACCGCCCACGTGTCGAGGTGGCTCTGGTGGTTCGCCATCACGACGTAGGGCCGGCCCGGAACCAGGCGCTCGCGGCCGTGCACGCGCAACTCGGCCCCCAGGATGCGCAGGTTGAGCAGGCTCCAGAACCGGCCGACGGCGTAGGCGCGTTCCGAACCCCCCGGCAACGCCGAGAGCGCAATGGCGGCAACGCCGAGCGCCGTGGTGTCCAGGGCGAGGATGCCCCACCCGGCCGCGACCTTCGCGCCTCCGATCAACCCGTCCGTGTCGTCGAACAGCCCCATCACAACCGATCCTGCCGGAACCCGGGCTCAGACGCCCCGCACCGGCGGTTCCTTCCAGACGAGCAGGCACAGGAGCAGGCCGGCCGCGGCGCAGCCGATCCAGAGGTAGAACGCCCCGTCCCAGCCGAACGCATCGACGAACGAACCGGTGCCCACGGCCGAGCCGGTCGCGCCGATGTAGGCCAGGATGCCCACCAGCCCGACGGAGGCCGAGGCGATGCGGGCCGAGCCGCCGGCGTCGACCGCGGCGACGGCGCCCAGGATCGACTGCGGCACCTCGACCAGGAACCCGACCGCCGCCATCAACGCCAGGTCGAGCAGCGGGTGGCCGGGCCCGATGCCCCAGAAGCCGAGCAGCGCCAGTCCCAGCACCGCGAAGGCGATGGCGTTGACCGCCCGATACCGTCCGCGAAACACCCGGTCGGCGACGAAACCCGCCAGCAGCACGCCGGCCACCCCGAACAACGGCATGATCGCGCTCGAGAAGCCCGCCGCTCCCGCCTCGTAGCCCCGCGCCTCCTTGAGGAACTTCGGCACCCAATCCAACGAGCCGAAACGCACGACGTAGGCGAACAGGTCGGCGAAGCCGATCACCCAGACGTTGCGGTTCCGCAGCACGAGCCGCACGAACGTCGCCCGGTAGTCGGCCTCGTCCTCCGCCGGCTCGCGCTTCCGGTCGGGGAACGGGTCGAGCGGCGGGAGGCCGCAGGAGGCCGGCGTGTCGCGCATCACGAACCACAGCGCCAGGCCCAGCCCGATGCAGATCAGGCCGGGCAGACGGAAGCACCAGCGCCACCCGCCCCAGCCGAGGATCCAGGCGGTGAACGCCATCACCGCCGCCGTCCCTGCCTGGTGCGAGCAGGTCCACAACGCCCAGCGCGTCGCCTTGCCCGCCGGCGGGAACCACAACGTCATCCCGCGCGCGATCGGCGGAAAGCCCATCGATTGGAACCAGCCGTTGGCGCCCCAGGCGAACGACAGCGCCCACAACGCGGACAGGGAGCCGAAAACGAGATTGCAGACGCCCGAGACGACCAGCGCCGTGGCGAGGAACGCGCGCACGTTGGCCCGGTCGGCCAGCACGCCGTTGACGAACTTGCCCAGGCCGTAGGTGACGTAGAGCGTGGAGCCGATGACGCCGAGGGCGGTGTTGGAGTACCCGAGGTCGCCGGCCATCACGGGGAGGGCGGTCGAGATGTTCTTGCGGCAGAAGTAGAGCACCGCGTAGCCGACGAAGAAGCCGAAGAACATCCGCGCGCGCCAGCGGATCCACTCCGCGCGCACCCGCTCCGGGTCGGCGATCGGCTCGGCCGCCGCCGCGGGACGATAGAACCGGCGAACCGCTTCTCCTGCGCCCATCCTGCGCCGTCCCCTCCGCCGGGACGGCAACCTAGCCCGACTGCTGGGAAGGCCGCAACGAGGGAATCGGGAGCGTCGCTCTCCGCGTTCCGGGACCCCGCCGGCCGATCCGGCCGAGAGCCGTTGACTTCCCCGGGGGCTTCCCGTATCAACCCCGGAAGATCGGGATTCTGGGGGAGCGGCGGTCCGCAGCCCCCGTCCCGGACCCGGGTGGCGGGAGGAACCCTGCATGGCAACGGCCTATTTCCCGATCCTGCTGGCGCTCGCCTTCGGCCTCTTCCTGGCCGTGGCGGTCTGGATGCTCGGGCACTTCACCGGCCCGAAGAACCCGACGCGCGAGAAGCTGATCCCGTACGAGTGCGGGTCGGAGACGACCGGCACGGGCGGCATCCGGCTGTCGGCGAAGTTCTTCGTCACGGCGATCCTGCTGGTGGTGTTCGACGTCGAGTTGGCGTTCCTGTATCCGTGGGCTGCCGCCTTCGGGGAACTCGGCCGGCGCGGCCTGTTCGCGATGCTGCTGTTCCTCGCGGTGCTCGGCGTGGCCCTCCTGTACCTGGTCCGGAAAGGAGCGTTGCGATGGGAGGAGTAGGCGATCGTCCCCCCGCGGGCGGGCCGCCGCCCGGCCCGGCGGGCGCCCCGCAGGCCGGCTGGCTCACCACCAGACTCGACCCGCTGCTCGCCTGGGCCCGCCGCTGGTCGCTGTTCCAGTACCCGTTCGTCACCGCGTGCTGCGCGATGGAGTTCATGTCGACGATGTGCGCGCACTTCGACATGTCGCGGTTCGGCGCGGAAATCCCGCGCTGGTCGCCGCGCCAGAGCGACGTGCTGTGGGTCGTCGGCACGATCGTCCACAAGCAGGCGCCGGCGCTCCGGCGGGTCTACGAGCAGATGTGCGAACCGAAGTGGGTCGTCGCCTTCGGCACCTGCGCCGCCGTCGGTGGGTTCTACGACAACTACTCGGTCGTCCAGGGCATCGACAAGATCCTGCCCTGCGACGTCTACATCCCGGGCTGTCCGCCCCGTCCCGAGGCGGTGATCGAAGGGCTGATGCTGCTGCAGGAGAAGGTCGGCCGGGGCGAACTGTCGCGCTGGCAGCAGCAGCAACCGGGCGCAGGCCGGAAGGCCGGCTGAGAGGCGCGCCATGTCGCAACGCATCGTCGATCTGGTCCGCGCCCGCTTCCCCCAGGCGGTCCTCGAAACCCACGCCTTCCGCGGCGACGACACGGTCGTCGTCCGCCGCGAGGACTACCTCGAGGTCGTCCGGTTCCTCAAGGACTCCCCCGGCACCGCGATGGACTTCTTCGTCGACCTGACCTGCGTCGATTGGCCCGACCGCAAGCCGCGGTTCGAGGTGGTGCTGCACCTCAAGGCGTGGCGCTCCAGCGAACGGCTGCGCGTCAAGGTCGGCGTCCCGGAGGAGGATTGCACCTGCCCGTCGCTCTCCGGCCTGTGGCCGGCGGCGAACTGGTTCGAGCGGGAGGCGTTCGACATGTACGGGGTGCGCTTCGTCGGACACCCCGACCTGCGCCGGATCCTGCTGTACGACGAGTTCCAGGGGCACCCGCTGCGCAAGGACTACCCGAAGGAGAAGCGCCAGCCGCTCGTGCCGATGCGCGACGACGCTCCGCCCCAGCCGCCGCCGTTCCCCGAACGACCGCACTAGGGGAAGGGCGAGGAGCCGGGAGAGGGAAGAGAGATGGAAGAGTACCGGGAAGAGGAACTGGTCCTGCCGGCGGACCCGATGGTCCTGAACATGGGGCCGAGCCATCCGGCGATGCACGGCACGGTGCGCTGCGTGCTGCGGCTCGACGGGGAGCAGGTCGTCGACTGCGACGTCCAGATCGGCTACCTGCACCGCGGCTTCGAGAAGGAGTGCGAGGCGGGGACGTGGACCCAGGTCTTCCCCTACACCGACCGCCTGAACTACGCCTCCCCGCTGCTCAACAACATCGGCTACGCCCTCGCCGTCGAGAAACTGCTCGGGATCACCGTCCCGCCCCGCTGCCAGTACCTGCGCGTGATCCTCGGCGAGGTCGCCCGGATCTGCGACCACTGCGTCTGCAACGCCGCCATGGCGATGGAACTCGGCGCGTTCACCGTCTTCCTCTACCTCGTCAAGGCCCGCGAATGGCTGTTCGAACTCCTGGAGGAGGTCACCGGCGCCCGCGTCACCCACTCGTTCTGCCGCATCGGCGGCCTGCGGCACGACCTGCCGGAGGGGTTCGACGAGCGGCTGCGCGCGGCGCTGCAGAAGACGCTGGCCGCGGTCGAGGACTCCGAGAAGCTGCTGCTGCGCAACCGCGTGTTCATGGACCGCACGATGGACGTCGGCGCGATCTCCCCCGAGCGCGCGCTGGCGTACGGCTGGACCGGCCCCTGCCTGCGCTCCACCGGCGTGGCCTACGACGTGCGCAAGATCCACCCCTACCTCGTCTACGACCAGTTCGACTTCGACATCCCCGTCGGCAGCCGCGGCGACAACTACGACCGCTTCGTCGTGCGCCTGGAGGAGATCCGCCAGAGCGCGCGCATCATCGACCAGGCGCTGCGCCGGCTTCCCGACGGCCCGATCGCCGTCCCCGACGACCTCGGCGTCATCCTCCCCGACAAGCTCCAGACCTACACCACGATCGAACGGACGATCCAGCACTTCAAGATCGTCACCGAGGGGATCCAGGTTCCGGCAGGCGAGGTCTACTCCTACACGGAGGCGGCGAACGGCGAGCTCGGGTTCTACATCGTCTCGACGGGCGGCGGGCGGCCGCACAAGTGCCGCGTCCGGCCCCCCTGCTTCGCCAATCTGCAGGCGCTGCCGGAACTGGTCCGCGGGCGGCTGTTGCCCGACATCATTCCGACGTTCGGGTCGATCAACATGATCGGCGGCGAGTGCGATCGCTAGGAGCCGGGAGATGCGGAAGCTGACGATCGATGGACGGGAGATCGAGGTCGCCGAGGGCACGACGGTCATCGCGGCGGCCCGCGCGCTGGGCATCGACATCCCCCACTTCTGCTGGCACCCCGAGCTGTCCGTCGCGGCGAATTGCCGGATGTGCCTGGTCGAGGTCGAGAAGCAGCCCAAGCTCCAGCCGTCCTGCCAGCTGGAGGCCGCCGACGGCATGGTCGTCCATACCGACACCCCGAAGGTCCGCGAGGCGCGCCGGGCGATGATGGAGTACCTGCTGCTCAACCACCCGGTCGATTGCCCGATCTGCGACCAGGCCGGCGAGTGCAAGCTCCAGGACTACTACATGCTGTACGACCTCAAGGCCTCGCGGCTGTGGTCCGAGGAGGGGAAAGTCCGCAAGCGCAAGCGCGCGATCTTCGGCCCGCACGTGATCTACGACGCCGAACGGTGCGTGATGTGCACCCGCTGCGTCCGGTTCTGCGCGGAGGTCGTCCGGGACCCGGTCCTGATCGAAGTCCATCGCGGCGACCACTCGGAGATCGCCGTCGCCCCCGGCCGCACCCTCGACCATGCGTACTCGCTGATGACCGCCCATGTCTGCCCCGTCGGCGCGCTGACGTCCCGGGACTTCCGCTTCCAGTGCCGCGTCTGGTTCCTCGCCTCGACCCCCACGATCTGCCCCGGTTGCGCCACCGGCTGCAACGCGTTCCTGGATCACCATCGCGGCGAGGCGTTCCGGCTCCGCCCGCGCGAGAATCCGGCGCTCAACCGGAGCTGGCTCTGCGACGACGGCGTGCTGGCGTTCCGCCTGCACAACGACCACCGCCTGACCGCTCCCGAACTGGGGCGCGGCGACGACGCCCGGCCGGTCGCCTGGGACGAGGCGCTGGCGGAGGCGGCGACCCTGCTGCGGAAGGTGCCGAAGACCCAGCGGGCCGCGGTGCTCTCGGCCGAGCACTCCTGCGAGGAGAACTGGGCGCTGGCCGCCTTCGCCCGCGAGGCGCTCGGGGTCGAGCGCTTCTTCGTGACCGGGCGGACGGCCGGTACGGCGGACGACCTGCTGCGCCACGCCGACAAGAACCCGAACCGCGCCGGCGTACGATCGATGCTCGGCGCCGAACCGGAGCCCCTGGAACGCCTTGTCGATGAGGCGACCGCGGGCTCGATCCGCGGCGCCGTGGCGCTCGGCGCCGCCGCGGCGACCCAGGGCCCCGCCGCCGCGGCCGGCCTGCTGCGGCTGGAGGCGCTGGTGTCGATCGCCCCGCGGCGGGGCCCGCTCCCCGAGGCGGCGCACGTGCGGCTGCCGAGCCCGTCGTTCGCCGAAACGGCCGGGACCTACGTCAACGCCCGCGGGCAGGCGCAGGAGTTTCCGCAGGCGATGTCGCCCCGCGGCGAGGCGCTCGAGGTTCCCGACCTGTTGGCACGCCTGGCCCGCCGCCTGGACCTGGGCCTGCCGTTCCGCAGCGCGGCGGACGTCCGGGCGGCCGTGGCGCCGCGGCTGCCCCGGCCGGCGGCGGAGGGAGGTGCGCCATGAACGCCTTCTTCGTCTGGATGACCGTCGCGAAGATCGTCGCTTTCGTGCTGTTCATCCTCACCGGCGGCGCGCTGATGGTCTGGGTCGAACGGCGGCTGTCGGCGATGATGCAGGACCGCGTCGGCCCCCACCGGGCCAACCTCGGGCGGTTCCGCCTGTGGGGCCTGATCCACATCCTCGCCGACGGTCTGAAGATGATGGTCAAGGAGGACTTCATCCCGCGGCGCGCCGACCGGCTGCTGCACGCCCTGGCCCCGATCCTCGCCTTCTTCCCGGTGGTCGTCACCTTCGCCGTCGTCCCCTTCGGCCCCACGCTCGACTTCGCCCATCTCGGCGCCGTCAACCACGAGGGCCCGCTGTTCTCCGGCCCCTGGGCCACGACGCTGCAGGTCGCGACGATCGACGTCGGCCTCCTGTTCGTGCTGGCCATCGCCGGCACCGGCGTCGTCGGCGCGGTGCTCGCCGGCGCCGCCTCGGACAACCGCTTCTCGCTGCTGGGCTCGCTGCGCGCCGCGAGCCAGATGATCTCCTACGAGGTGACCCTCGGCGCCTCGCTCGTCGGCTGCATCCTCGTCTTCGGCACCCTGCGCATCGAGCAGATGGTCCTGTGGCAGCACCAGCACGTCTGGGGCATCCTGGTGCAGCCCCTGGCGTTCCTGCTGTTCCTGGTCGCCGGGATCGCCGAGAGCAAGCGCGTGCCCTTCGACCTGCCCGAGGGCGAGTCGGAGATCGTCGCCGGCTACTTCCTCGAGTACTCGGGCATGAAGTTCGCCATGTTCTTCCTCGGCGAGCTGATGGAAATCGTCGTCCTCGCGATCCTCCTCACCGTGTTCTTCCTCGGCGGGTGGGACGTTCCGTTCCTGTTCGCCGACGGACTGCACGTCGATCTGCCGTTCCTCGACACCTGGGTCTGGAACTGGCCGCACGGGGTCGTCGTGCTGGTCCAGCTCCTCGGGTTCACCGTCAAGGTGGGCGCGATGGTCTTCCTGCAGATGGCGCTGCGCTGGACCCTGCCGCGCTTCCGCTACGACCAGCTGATGGACCTCGGCTGGAAGGTCCTGCTGCCGCTCTCGCTGGGCAACATCGCCGTCACCGCCGTCGTGCTGGCGGCGCTGCGCTAGGAGGCCGGGCATGCCGTACGTCGTCCGCCGTCCCGACCGCAACCTCTGGGAGCAGTCGTACGTCCCGGAGACGGTGCGCGGCCTGGGCGTCACGCTGCGCCACTTCTTTCGCAACGTCTTCGGACGCCGCGACACCGTCACGCTGCTCTACCCCGAACAGCGCCGGCCCTACCCGCCGCGCTTCCGCGGCCTCCACCGCCTCACCCAGCGCGACGACGGCGCCCCCCGCTGCACCGCCTGCCTGTGCTGCCAGACCGCCTGCCCCGCCGAGTGCATCCACATCGTCGCCGGCGAGTACCCGCCGGAGCACCCGCTGGCCCACGTCGAGAAGTACCCGGTGGAGTTCTGGATCGACGAACTGCGCTGCGTGTCGTGCGGGCTGTGCGTCGAGGCCTGCCCGTGCGACGCGATCCGCATGGACACCGGACTGCACCCACGCCCCGTCGAGGCGCGACCGCACCTGATCTACGAGCGGAACCTGCTGCTGTCGATCAGCGACACCGCCGGCAACGTGCACACCGCCAACCCGCGCAAGAAGTAGGGCGCGCCGGGCAGCCGGGAGATCCGGAGGTCGAGGCTCGGACGAGCCGTCAGGGCGTGACCGTGATCGTCAGGACGTACGTGCCGGTCGTCGTGGCGGCGGAGGCGGCGTCCACGACGAGCCAGTACGTGCCGGCATTCTCGGTCGTGCTGATCCGCGACCAGGTGACCCCGGCCGAGGCGTTGTCGTTGCACGCCTCTTCCGTCATGCCCGGAACCGTGCACGCGCCGCTGCGCAGGTACAGCACCGTGTCGAACGTGCTCCCCTCCAACGAGGCGGTGATCGTCGCCCGGGCGGTCGTGGTGAACTGGAACACGGCGTCCCGGCCGCCGTTGCCGCCGCAAGTGCCGCGGTGGTCGCTGGCCAGCGCATCGATCGCGCCCCGCCACGTCCCGTTCGGATCGTCCGGCAGCACATGCGGACTCGTGCAGCTGTCGTTGCCGGTGACGTAGCACGCCGGGTCGGCCGCGCAGTCGCTGTCGTCGCAGTCCGTCGCCCCGTCCAGGTCGTCGTCCACCGTGTTCCCGCAGTCGCTCTCCGGCAGGCACACCGCTGCCGCCGCGCAATCGCTGTCGTCGCAGTCCGTCGCCCCGTCCAGGTCGTTGTCCACCGTGTCGTTGCAGTCGCTCTCCGGGACGCAGTGTGCGTCCGCCGCGCAGTCCCCGTCGTCGCAGTCCGTCTGCCCATCCCCGTCGTCGTCCACGGCGTTCGCGCAGTCCGTCTCGGGGGTTCCCCCGCAGGCCGGGTCGTCGTCGCAGTCCCCGTCGTCGCAGTCCGTCTGCCCGTCCCCATCGTCGTCCACGGCGTCCTCGCAGTTCGTCTCCTCCGTCACCCCGCACGGCGGGCGCCCGTCGCACTCGTCGTCCTCGCAGTCCGTCCGCCCGTCGCCGTCGTCATCGACCCCGTTGCGGCACGAGGTCTCCCGCGGCACGCACACCGCGGCTCCGGCGCAGTCCGAGTCGTCGCAGTCGGTCCGCCCGTCGCCGTCGTCGTCGCGCAGGTCGTCGCAGTCGACCTCGGAGGTCACCGACGTGCAGTGCGGGTGCGCCGTGCAGTCGGAGTCGTTGCAGTCGGCCTGGCCGTCGCCGTCGTCGTCGGTGTCGTTCGTGCAGTCCTCGGTCGGGGTCGAGGTGTCGTCGCCGCAACCCGCGGCTCCGAGCAACCCCGCCGCCGCGGCCAGCGTCCACAGGATCGCGTTGCGCTTCATCTTCCGGTCCCTCCCGGCCCGGCGAGGACGGCCCGACGCCGTGTTTCGTCCCGGGCGCTCGTGCAGAATACCTCGTTTCAGCCCCGCGGCAAACCACCGATGGAAGCCCGGCGCCTTCGCCGCCCCCGGCCGCGCCGCGCCGACGGTGGACCTCCGCGGCCGTTTCGTGCGACGATGCGTCCGATGCAGCGGCGGCGGCGGCTTCCCGGCACATCCCGGACGGCTCGGCTCGCGATCGCCCTGTTGCCGCTCTGTCTGCCGGCGGCGGCGGCGGCGCAGATCGCGCCGCCCGGCGAGCCGATCCCGCCCCCCGATGCGCCGCCTCTCCCGCCCGCGGCCGTGGAACCGGTTCCGGAACCGGACGACGGCGAGCCGATCGTGCCGCCCACGACGGCCGCGGTGGCGGTGATCGTCCCGCGCAGCGTGGGCACCGAGCCGTTCGGCGACGAGCGGCTCGGCATCCCCGTCGCCACGGTCGCCACCGGCGTCACGCTGACGGGCGACGGCGTGACGGTCACCGCCCGCACGGTGGTCGCCGGGGCCCCGTTCGTCCTGCTCGCGATGCCCGGCGCCCCGGAGCTGGTACCGGCCGGGGTGTCGCTGCCGCCGGCGACCGACGTCGCGTTCCTGCTCCCCGCGCCGCGTCCCGCCGCGGCGGCCACGCTCTCCGCCGCCGACGTCCCGGTGACGGTCGGGCAGCGGCTCGCCGTCTTTGCCGTGACCCCGGGCGCGCAGGGGGCGGCGGGGCGGCCGGTCGAGGCGACCGTGCGGCAGCCGCGGGTCTACGGCCTCTGCGAGATCGCGGTCCGCTCGGCGCCCGGAGTGCTCGGCGCGCCGGTGCTGGACGAGGCCGGGCGCTGGGTCGGCGTGGTGGCGATGCGGCACCGGGACGACCCCGAGGTGGCGTACGTGCTGCCGACTTCCGCGCTGGCCGAGGCGATGCGAACCGTGGAGACCGCGGCCGGCTTCGCGGCGCTGCGCGCCGCCGCGCCGACCGACGACCTGGCCGCCGCCGTCGCCGGGGCGATCGACATCCGCTGGCTGCGACCCGAGGGTCCGGCGGTGCCGCTGCCGGGGGCGCCCTCCACCGCGTGCGCCGTGGCGGCACCCGCCGACGCCGGAACGCGCACCGGCCGGCTGCGGCGCAACTACGCCGCCGATGCCTCGGGCCTCGCCCCCCTCCTCGCGGCGATGCTCGACTGGAACACCGTGATCTGCGACCTCCGGCGCCTCGGCATGCCCCTCAACCTCCTCGCCCGCGAGGAGGTGCTCGAGGCGTGGCGGGAGAACGGCAACCCGGCGCTCGACCGGCTGCAGTGGGCGGTCGACGACTGCCGTCGCAGCGCCGCCTTCGCGCCGGACCTGGCCACGGGCTCCGAGTTCTCGCGGATGGTCCTGGACCTCGGCGAGGCGCTCCGGCTGGCCGCTCCCGGGCCGGGAGCGTTGCCGCCCGTGCCGCCGCCGGTGCCGATCCCGGAGGGGCTGGAGGGACCGGCCGGAGTCGAGCAACCGGCCGGGGGGCCGGAGGAGCCGGCCGGCTGGCCCTATGCGGACCCGGACCCCGGCCGCGTGATCTGGACTTCCACCGCGCTGCTCCGGCGCGAGCGCACCTGGAGCATCCGCACCACGGACGTCGGAATGTGGAACCTCGACTACACCCTCAATCCGCACGTCGAGTTGGGCGCGGCGGTCACCGTCCCGATCATGAACGTCGGCGTGACGCCCACGGCGCGGTTCACCGTGCAGGTCGCCGACAGCGTCTCGCTCGGGCTCAACACCCAGCTCGGCTGCTGGTTCCTCTACCCCGAGATCGATCTCGTGGTCCTGGTGTGGGGCGCCACCCCCGCGCTGACCATCGGCTCCCCGGACGCCTTCCTCAACCTGGCGCTCGGGATCTGGGGCGCCACGATCTTCGACCGGAGCGCCGGCGGGTACGACACGAACGAAGAGGTCGACCGGTACACGTTCGTCCTGTTCCTGCCGAGCGTCGGCGGGAGCTGGCGCGTGTCGCGCATGGTCAAGCTCAACGCGGAGCTGCTGGCGCCGGGGCTGATCGATGAGGAGGGGGACGACGTCTTCCCCTACGGAGAGGTCTGGACCCTGATCTACGGTATTCGGATCATGGGGGAATCGATCTGGGGCGATGTCTCGTTCGTGGTGCCGATGTTCGAAGAGGCGTGGACCGTGCTGCGGTACGTGCCGTTCGGCTTCCCGTTCCTCCATTTCGGGGTGCAGTGGTGAGGCGACGGGACGCCGGCGGTTTCGGGGCGGCGCTGCTCGCGGCGGCGGGCGCGTTGCTGGTCGCGCCGCCGGCCGCCGGCCGGATCCAGCGCGTCCCGACCGTCGTGCTCGAACCGCACCTCGGCACGGCCCTGCCCGCCGTCGCCTTCGTCACGGGAACGGTTCTCGAGGACTACGGCGCGGACGCGGTTCCGTATGCCGACGCCCTGGAACCGGCCTTCCTGGGCGGACTGCACCTGGCCTGGCTGTTCCCGGTCGGCGGCGAGAACGGTCGCTGCCTGCTCGGCCCCGAGACCGGTGTCGACTACGTGGTCTGGGACCCCGATGTTCCCCTCGCTTCCGGACCGTACAGCCACGACGACGACAACCTGGATGCCGGCCGGATGCGGATGCTCGCCGGCGCCCGCCTGGCCGGCCTGTGGGATTGGGGCTGGCTCTTCGGACGGTTGGGGCTCGGGCCGGAGATCGTCAACGGCTGGTGGGAACTGTACGACATCACCGGCGACGCCGGCGCGTTCCTGCAGGTCGGCTTCGGCCTGGGGGTCGACCTCGTCGACTGGTTCGTGATCTCGCTGTTGGCGGACGTGGTGATGACGTTCCACGGACAGGACCACGACGAACGTCCGGAGTATCCGGACGACCTCTACTTCGGCTACCGAAGCCTCGAGTTCAACCTCGCCGTCGGCTTCAGCTTCCTGCTCTGACCCGCCCGCGGCGCAGCATCGCGAGGCCGCCGCCGCCGAGGAGGATCATGATCCCGGCCTGGATCGCGGTCTTGACCGGCAGCGCGCCCCGGACGGACCAGACCCATGCCAGAAGCGCCGGCGCGCCGGCCAGCAGCAGCACGTAGATCGCCATCACCACCCGGCCGGCGCGGCGTCGCGTCTCCGGAGCGTCCCGGCCGAACAGGCGGTCGTAGACCAGCAGCCCGAGCATGGTGGCGACCCCGAGCACCGCGAAGACGAGCCAGAACCAGCGCAGGGTCGGTCCCGCGTTCGGATCGCCCTTCAGCGGCGCGAGCAGCGCGCTGTACGCCTCGCCGCCCACGTTGGCCCCCACCAGCGAGCCGACCACGCCGTAGAGGAAGGCGTAGCCCATGTAGTTGGCCTTCTTGTCCGCCGGCGCAATCTGCCCGATGTACCCGAGGTACTTGGGGTGGCAGGTCATCTCGCCGACGGAGAACACGGCGATGCCGAGGATGAAGACCCACGCTTCGCGAGACAGGGCGAGGCACAGGAACCCCAGCGAGCCGATCAGGATCCCCGCCACCATCGTCGGCAGCGGCCGGACGTTCTTGACCACCCGGCTCACCAGCATCTGCAGCAGCACGATCGTCCCCGCGTTGATCATCGTCACGTGCTCGGCGTCGAAGCGGAACTCCAGGCCTCGACGCGCGAAGAAGGCGTTGACCGGCGCGGGATCGACGAAATCGCGCAGGTACCACAGCACCGTGCCGAAGTTCTGGAAGTACAGGATCCAGAAGCACGAGTAGACGAAGATCAGCAGCATGAACCGCGCGTCGGACAGTGCGTCGAGCGCTCCGGCCAGCACCTGTCCCAGGGTCTTGGTGCTCGGCGGCCGCGGCGGGTCGCGGTACAGGAAGATCGTCGGGAGGAGCATCGCCGCGCAGTAGAGCGACGACGCCGTGAACACCGCGCTCCAGTCGAACCGATCCCGGAGCTGCCCGGCCACGAAGGGCGCCACGAGCGCCCCGAGGTTGATCGTCCAGTAGTACACGCCGAAGCCGAAGCCCGAGTTCCGCTCGTTGGTCGTTCGCGCGATCGTCCCGGAGATGATCGGCTTGAACAGCCCCGAGCCGGTGGCCATCACGAGCAGCATCGCGAACACGGCGCCGTAGCCGTCGACCTGCCCCGAGGCGAAGTAGCCCGCCGCCAGGAACGAGAAGGCGACCAGGAGCATCCGCCGGTAGCCGTAGCGGTCGGCCAGCGCGCCGCCCAGGATCGGCAGCACGTAGGTCAGCGCGTAGACCACGCTCTGCAGCAGCCCCGCCTCGTCCTCGGAGAACCCGAGCGCCCCGCCGGTCCGGTCGGTCAGGTAGCGGCCGAGCAGCGCGTTGAGGCCGTAGTACGCCCCGCGCTCGAACAGCTCCATCACGTTCGCAACCCAGAACGTCCGCGGGAACTGCCGCAACAACCCCGGGGACTTCCCGGCCTCCGCCTCGCTCGTCATCCGGCCGCCCTCCTTCGCCGGCGCCGACCGTAGCACAGAACGGCCGGGGGGCCGGCATTTCCCTCGGCCAACCGCTGCTCTGCCGTGGTCCTCCCGCCCGCATGCCCGGCCGGCCCGCAGGAGCGGACATCCACGAGTGCTCATGCACCGGACATCTCTGTTGCTCCCTGCAGGAACGGACCGACCGTTGACGGCGGACCGCCGACCGGCGATCCTCCCGCTGTCGCCGCGGGGATCCGGTCCCGCGCCGCCACGGAGTTGCCCATGCCGACGGTCGATACCCAGCAGGTGATCTACTCGATGGTCCGCGTCTCGCGCACCCACCCGCCGAACAAGCAGGTGCTGCGCGACATCTCGCTCGGCTTCTTCTACGGCGCCAAGATCGGCGTCCTCGGCCTCAACGGCGCCGGCAAGAGCTCGCTGCTGCGCATCATGGCCGGCCTCGACGAGGACTACACCGGCGAGACGATGCTCTCCAAGGGATACACCCGCGGCCTGCTGCCCCAGGAGCCGGAGCTGGATCCCGAGAAGACCGTGAAGGAGGTCGTGCAGGAGGCGGTGCGGGACACGGTCGAACTGCTGGCGCGCTTCGAAGCGGTCAGCCAGAGGCTGGGAGAGGTCACCGACGACGACGAGATGAACGCGCTGCTCGAGGAGCAGGCCGCGCTCCAGGAACGGATCGATGCGGCCGACGCCTGGAACCTCGACAACCGTCTCGAGCGGGCGATGGACGCGTTGCGCTGCCCGCCCGGCGACACGCCGATCCGCGTCCTTTCCGGCGGCGAGCGACGCCGCGTGGCCCTGTGCCGCCTGCTGCTCACCGAACCCGACATCCTCCTCCTCGACGAGCCGACCAACCATCTCGACGCCGAGTCGGTGGCGTGGCTTGAGCAGCACTTGCGCGACTACAAGGGGACGGTGATCGCCGTGACCCACGACCGCTACTTCCTCGACAACGTCGCCCAGTGGATCCTCGAACTGGACCGCGGCCACGGCATCCCCTGGAAGGGCAACTACAGCTCGTGGCTCGAACAGAAACAGCAGCGGCTGGAGCGGGAAGAGAAGGCCGACCAGCGCCGCCAGCGCACCCTGGCCCGCGAGCTCGAGTGGATCCGCATGTCGCCCAAGGCGCGGCAGGCCAAGGGCAAGGCGCGGGTCAACGCCTACGAGCAGTTGCTGAGCCAGGAGACCGAGCGGCGGCGCGAGGAGATGTCGATCTACATCCCCCCCGGACCCCGCCTGGGAAACCAGGTCGTCGAGTTCCGCGACGTCTCCAAGGCGTTCGACGACCGCGTGATCCTCGACCGCCTGTCGTTCGTGCTGCCGCCCGGCGCCGTGCTCGGCGTGATCGGCCCCAACGGCGCCGGCAAGACCACCCTGCTCAACCTGATCACCGGCCGCCTCGAGCCCGACGCCGGCACGATCCGGATCGGCGACACCGTGCGGATGGCCTACGTCGACCAGACCCGCGACGCCCTCGACGACTCCAAGACCGTCTGGGAGGAGATCTCCGGCGGCGAGGAGGTGCTGCGCCTGGGCGACCGGGAGGTGAACTCGAGAGCCTACGTCGCCAGCTTCAACTTCCTCGGACCGGACCAGCAGAAACGGGTCGGACAGCTCTCCGGCGGCGAACGCAACCGCGTGCACCTCGCGAAGCTGCTCCGCTCCGGCGCCAACCTCCTGCTGCTCGACGAGCCGACCAACGACCTCGACGTCAACACCCTGCGCGCCCTCGAGGAGGCTCTCGAGGAGTTCGCCGGCAGTGCGATCGTCGTCAGCCACGACCGCTGGTTCCTCGACCGCATCGCCACCCACATCCTGGCCTTCGAGGACGACGGGACCGTCGTCTGGTTCGCGGGCAACTGCCAGGACTACGAAGCCGACCGCCGGCGGCGCCTCGGCCAGGCCGCCGCCACGCCGCACCGCTACGTCCACCGCCGGCTGGCGAAGTGACCGCGCCCCACCGCCTCGATGCCCCGCCCCGCGACGTCCGCCCGACCGCCTACCCGCAGGTCAACCAGAGGATCGGCACGCCGGTCGCCAAGACCAGGATCGTCGACACGAAACCGAACCGGAGGTACTCGCGGAAGCCCAGGACGTAGTCGTCCCGCGCCCGCTCCGCCACGATGATGTTCGCCACCGAGCCGACCAGGGTCAGGTTCCCGGCCACCGTGGTGACGTAGGCCAGCAGCACCCACCCGAACTCGGGATTCCCCAACGCCCCCAGGTACGGCCCGGTCAACAGGACCATCGGCACGTTGGAGACGACGTTCGAGCCCGCGACGAGCAGCCCGGTGAGCGAGGCGATCCCCGGCGCGTCGCCGAGGTGGAACGACGGGGCGGCGGCCTCCCACGTCTCGCGGACCAGCCCCGTCTTGGCCAACCCGGCGGTCACCACGAACAGGCCGCAGAAGAACACCAGCAGGCTCCAATCGACGCGCGCCAACACATCCCGCGGCTCGTGGTCGTGCTCCCACAACACCAGCAGCGCGACCCCGGCCAGCACGGTGAACCCGAGGTCCCCTCCGGCGAAGAAACCAACGACGATGCCGGCCGTGACCACCAGCGACGGCAGCAACCCGCCGTTCGCGGCCTCGGGCTGCGCCTCGGCGACGCCCGCCGCGAACTGCGCCGGCAGCTTGCGGTGGTAGTAGACCCACAGCAGCCCGAGGTTCACGGCCAGCCCGGCGGCGGCGGCCGGCCCGGCGCGCAGCAGGAACTCGCCGAACCCGTACCCCGAGAACGAACCGATGATCATGTTCTGCGGGTTGCCGACCAGCGTGGCCGCCGAGCCGATGTTGGCCGACGTGGCCAGCGCGATCAGGAACGGACCGAACGGCAACCGACCCCGCCGGCACAGTTCGAGCACCACCGGCGTGAAGAACACGCACACCGCGTCGTTGACCAGCACCGCGGACAACAACCCGGGCAGCACCGCCGTCGCCGCGAGCAGGCCCCACGGCGTCCGGCAGCGGCGCAGCAGCGCCCCGGCCGCGCGGTGGAAGAACCCCGCGCGGTCCAGGTACGCCGTCAGCATCATCATCCAGAACAGCAGGACGACCGTGGCGTGATCGACGGCGGCGTACGACTCCGCCGGGCTCATCACCCCGGCCACCACCATCAGCACCGCGCCGAGGAGCGCGCCGGCGGGCCGGCCGATCCGCAACACCCGCAGCCGCCGCGTGGCGATCAGCACGTACGTGAGCAGGAAGATGGCGACCGCGACGTACGTCACGGGCGGCGGTGTCCCACCGCCGCCCCCCGGTGTCAAGAGCGGCCTGTCCGGAACCGCTTCGCGGAACCCCGGGGGTGCGGCGGACCGGCGCGCCTACTCGACCGTGATCGTGTAGGCCGGGGGCGAGGAGCGGAAGGCGGCGGCGTAGTAGCCGGCCACGACGTACAGCGTGCCGGCGGCCGTCGGCGTGAACCGGACCAGCGAGTTGAGATTCCCGGACGCCTCGTCGTCGTTCCAGCCGACGACGGTCGAGGTCGCCGGGTCGTAGATCACCAGGAACGGATCCAGCCGGTTCGTGTCCCCCGCCGTCATCCGCACCGTCCGCGGCTCGCTCGTGGTGATCTCGAGCGTGTACACGTCGAGGCTGCCGTCGGCGAACGCGCCCGACACCGGCGTCCCCACCGTCACCGCGCCGTCCGTCGGCGCCAGCGTGAACGGCGCGATCGTCATCTCGTAGTCGTACCCGGGCCCGCCCTCGCAACACTGGTCCCGCAACGGCACCGTCGCCCCCTCGCCGTAGTAGAACGACGACATCTGGCGACCGTCCAGCCCGCCGACGAAGTACTGGTCGGCCGCCAGGATCACCCACTGCCGCCGCGCCGCTCCCGTCCCCATCGCGGACGGCCCCATCGTCGGGTACCCTCCCGCGCTGCTCCCCGGGATCAGCTCGAAGAACGGATACGTCGAGCTCCCGGCGGTGGTCATCGAGACATCGATCGCCGTACCGGCCGCGAGCCGGCCCAGGTTCACCACATCGACGTCCAGGAGCAGGCCGTCGCCCACCGTGGGCGGGCAGAACACGCCGGTCAACGTGTACGGCGTCGCGGCGAATCCGGTCCCGTCCTCGTACCCCGCCTCCCCGTCGTTCGGCTCGCTCTCGCTGCCGGTCCCCGGGGCGCAGTCGAAGTCGAACTCCCGCACCCCCGGCGAACGCCAGTGCGGCGAGGTCGCGATCTCCTCCAGAGCGTAGCGCGGCATCTTCATCTCGACGGCGCCCGCGAAGCGGCCGTACAACCGCATTTCCCGCGCATCGACGAACAGGTGCAGCGGCACCCCGATCTCGCCCGAGGCCACGTCCTCCGGAGGCCAGTAGTTCGACGGCACGTCGCCCATCACCGCCGGGAACGTCCAGCCGTGCCGCGACGCGTACGTCCGCGCCTCCGTCGCCGTCGCCGGGCGTCCCGGCGTGGGGCCGTCCGTCACGATCCCGACCAGCAACACCCCCTGGTCCCGCAGCTCCTCGTACAGCGCGTTCAGCTTGTCCGCCTCCTCCGCGCAGTACGGACACCAGACCGCAGTGACGAAGAACAGCACCGCCTTGAGCGTCCCGCCGTGGGCCTCGTTCGCCTGGTACAGGTCGCGCATCCCGAGCAGACCGTCGCTCCCGAGGTACGCATCGGCCGCGGTGTTCACCGCCGTGTAGCTCGTGTCGGGCAGGATATTCCCCAGCCGCGTGCCCGTGCTCCCGCACGGGTACTCCCAGCACGGATCCGTTCCCTCGTCCACCGCCCCGTCGTCCAGCGTCTCCGGGACGTCGTCCCCGTCCGCGTCCGGACCCGGGACGTCGTCCCCGTCCGCGTCCGCGTCGGCGACCGGCGGCTGGCAGTTGCAGACCATCGCCGCCGGGTCCCACGTCCCCGGCACCGCCGGAATGCAGCACGCCTCGCTCCCGCCCTCGCACAACGGCTGCGTGCACGGGTTGGCGACCGAATCGTCGTCACCGCACCGCCAGACGAGCGCTCCCGCAAGCAGCGCGAGCGCGGCCGTCCCGACCACTCCCCGAACGCTCCACCGATGGTTCTCCATGCCGACTTCTCCTGGCGCCCCTCGGGGCCCGACTTGTGGGAGAATAGCCGACCGGCGCCGGCCGTGCCAGCAGAATGGAGGTACACGCCATGAGCCGCATCCGCCTCTCGACCGCCCTCCTCCGGACCCTTTTCCTGCCGGGCGCGATCTGCATCGCGTGCGGCGGCGCCGGTTCGGCGGAACCGCGCCCCGGCGGAACGCTCGACCCCGCCCTGGCCGCCGTGAACACCGAGGCGCGCGCCGGAGCCGTCGTCGAGACCATCTTCGGCCGCGAGGTCGCCGACCCCTTCCGCGCGCTGGAGCGCGATGATGACCTCACGCGGCGCTGGATCGAGGTCCAGACGGCGTTCACCGAACGCTACCTCGCCGAGCACGCCGACCCGACGACCGCCGAGCGGCTAGAGGCCTTCCTGTCGATCGGCTGGTTCCGCGACGCCGTCCGCGCCGGCGGCCGCACGTTCTACGTCCGGCGCGACGGCGACCAGGAACAGGGCGCCCTGTACGTGCTCGAACCGGACGCCCCCGCGCCCCGGATCCTGGTCGATCCCAACGCCCTCGGCCCCCGCGTGGCCCTCGACTGGGTCTTCCCGTCCCCCGGCGGCCGCTACGTCGCCTACGGCCTGTCCGACGAGGGCGACGAACGCTCCGTGCTGCACGTGCTCGACGTCGCGACCGACACACGGCTGGCCGAGCGGATCGAGCACACCAAGTGGACCGGCCTGTCGTGGCTCGCCGACGAGACCGGTTTCTACTACACGCGCTACCCGCGCGAAGGAGAACCCGACTGGGATCCCGCGAACGTCGATTCGTACTTCGCCCACCTGTTCTTCCACGCGCTCGGCTCCGACCCGGCACAGGATCCGCTGGTCTACCGCCTGGCGGAGAGGACGGACTTCGTCGCCCCCGACGTCTCGCCCGACGACCGTTGGGTCGTGCTCAACGTGTTCCACGGCTGGTCGCAGAGCGACGTCCTGCTGCTCGACCGGACCGTCCCCGACGCCGCGCCCGTGCCGGTGGATGCCGGCGGCGATCACCTCGTGTCCGGCGCGGTGCACGGCGGTCGCCTGTACCTCGGCACGAACGAGGACCACCCGCGGTTCCGCATCGTCGCCGCGCCGCTGGACCGCCCCGCCGACCGCGCGGCGTGGGTCGAGGTAGTGCCGGAGGGCGAAGGGACGATCGAGTCGTGGTCCTTCGCCGGCGACACCCTCGTCGTGCGCTTCACCGAGAACGTCGAGAGCCGGCTGCGCCGGTTCGGCCTCGACGGAACGCCGCGCGGCGAGATCGAACTGCCGACGCGCGGTTCGGTCGACGGCCCGACGGAGAACCGCGGCGACGACGTGGTGGTCTTCGAGTTCGACTCCTTCACCCAACCCCCGACCCTCTACGCCTTCGACCCGGCGACCGGCCTGCGCGAGTTGGACCGCGTCGGCCGCGACTTCGACCCGTCGCGCTACGAGCTGCGGCGCGAGACCGTCGCCTCCCGGGACGGCACCCCGCTCGTCGTCTTCCTCGTCCTCCCCGCCGGCACGGCCGCCGGCGACCCCCGCCCGACCCTCGTCACCGGCTACGGCGGCTTCAACGTCCCGATGCTGCCGGGCTTCGTGCGCAACATCCTCTACTGGATGGAGCGCGGCGGGATCTTCGCGCAGGCGGTCCTGCGCGGCGGCTCGGAGTTCGGCGAGGCGTGGCACCGTGCCGGGATGCTCGAGAACAAGCACAACGTGTTCGACGACTTCGAGGCGGTCCTGCGCTGGCTGCCGACGACCGGCCTGACGACCCCCGAACGCCTCGCGATCGTCGGCGCCTCGAACGGCGGCCTGCTCGTCGGCGCGATGCTCACCCGCTGCCCCGACGCCTTCCGCGCCGCCGTCGCGTCCGTCGGCCTGTACGACATGGTCCGCTTTACCCAGTTCCCCCCGGCCGAGATCTGGATCTCGGAGTACGGCGACCCGTCCGAGCCCGACGCCTTCGCCTGGCTCTACGACTACTCCCCCTACCACAACGTCCGCGACGGCACCCCCTACCCCGCCGCGCTCGTCGCCACCGCCGAACGCGATACCCGCGTCTCGTGGAAGCACTCCGTCAAGTTCGCCGCCCGCCTCCAGGAAGCCAGCAGTTCGGGCCGGCCGATCCTGTTCCACATGGAGCGCGCGGTGGGTCACGGAGCCGGCACCGGCCGCAGCGACACCGTGCGCGAGTACGTTCGCAACTACACCTTCCTCGAGACCGCGCTGGGCCTGCGCTGACCTCGCACGCATCGATGGACCGGTGCGGGCGTCTACCACTCGCACGCCCACCCCGGCTATCCTCCCGGCCGGAGAGGAGGTTGCCCGATGGTCGAATCTGTTCCCCGGAGCCCGCCGGTCGAGACCGCAACGCTGCGCGACCGCCTCGCGGTGGAGCGCACCGTGCTGGCGAACGAACGGACGCTGCTGGCGTTCGCCCGGACGGCGCTGACGCTGTTCGTGGCCGGCGTGTCGTTCCTGCACTTCTTCCCGAGCGGCACGCTCCAGGTCGTCGGCTGGGCCTTCGTGCCCGCCGGCGTCGCGGTGCTGCTGGCCGGCGGCTGGACCTACGCCCGCACCCGGCGGCTCACCCGCGAGGCGCGGCGCTCGACGCGCTAGCGCCCGTCACAACAGCAGCACCGCCACTCCGGTCACGGCCAGGACGGCCCCGGCGGCGGCGCGCGGCGACACGCGTTCCTGGTTCAGCAGGATCGCCGGCGGCAGGATCAGCACCGGCAGGATGCCCATCAGCGTCGCGGCGACCCCGGTCGCCGTGTGCTGGACCGCGTACAGCGACAGCGAGACGCCGAGGAACGGCCCGAAGAAACCGCCGAGACCCACCAGGCCGAGCGCGGTCCGGTCGCGACGCGCCGCCCAGACCCGCGGCCACCAGCCGATGACGGAGAACACCGCGGCGAACCCGAACGCTCCCGCGATCACGCGGATCTGCGTCGCCGCGAACGGATCGTAGTCGCGCATCCCGTACTTGGACAGCACCAGTCCCACCGCCTGGCCCACGGCGCCGCCCAGCCCGAGCAGGATCCCGGTCCACGGCACCCGACCGGGGCGTCCCTCGCCCTCGGGCCGCCGCTCCAGCACGACCCAGGCCACCCCGCCCACGGTCAGCGCCATCCCGAACCAATCCAGGGCGGTCAGCCTTTCGCCCATCACCAGCCGGCCGAGCACCGCGGACAGCGGCGGCACGAGCGACATCAGCAGCACGGACAGCCGCGAGCCGATCACCACGAAGGCGCGGAACAGGCACAGGTCGCCGAACGTGAAACCCACGAGGCCGGAAGCGGCGAGCCACAGCCAGGCGCGGGGCGGGGCATCGACCGGCAGGGGCGCCCCGCGAACCAGCGCGCCGAACAGGGTGAGGAGGCCGAGCGCGACGAGCAGTCGCAGCAGGTTGACGACCAGGGAGCCGATCCGCTTCCCCGCCCGCTCGAACGCCAGCGCCGTCACCGTCCAGCAGCAGGCGGTGGCGAGCGCGGCGATCTCTCCGGCGCGGCTCCACGGCATCGCGCGCCCTGATAGACGTTGTCGTTCGCCGGCGCAAGCCGCCGCGGCCGCCCCGGATCGCACGCCCGCAGGTCGGTCGACCCCGGTCCCGACCCGGCCGCGGCGCCGCGACGATCGCCGCCGGGACGGCGCTGCCGGGACCGTTGCGCGCCGGCACCGCGTCTGCCACAGTCCGGCACCTGGAGGCTCGTCGTTGGCCGCCACGCTCGTGATCGCCGTCTCCGTTCTGCTCCAGGCGCTCGCCGCCGCGCTGGCCTTGCGCCTGCTGCGGATCCCCGGCGGTCGCGCGGCCGGCCTGGCGCTCGCCGCCGCGCTGCTGCTGATGGTCGGGCGCCGGGTCCTGGCGCTCGCCGAGGCGCTGCCGGACGCCGGCGACCCGCACGCGCACCTTGAGGCAGAACTGCTCGGCCTGGTGATCTCCGCGCTGATGGTCGCCGGGATGGCCGCGCTCGCGCCGCTGCTCCGGGCGCGCCACGAGGCGTTGCGCCGGGCGGCCGAGTCCGAGCAGCGGTACCGCACGCTGCTGGAAACGGCCAACGACGCGGTGTTCCTGGCCGACGTCGAGACCGGCCGGCTGATCGAGGTCAACCAGCGGGCCGTCGATCTGGTCGGGATCCCGCGGGAGCGCCTGATCGGCATGCCGCACTACAAGCTCCACCCGCCGGAGGAAGAGGAGCGCTACCGGGAGATCTTCCGCCGTCACGTCGCCGAAGGCCGGAGCGTGCCGGGCGCCGACGTCGCCTTCGTCCAGCACGCCGACGGCCGGCGGATCCCGATCGATATCAGCGCCAACGTGCTGGAACTCGACGGACGCCGCGTGATCCAGGGCCGGTTCCAGGATGCGACCTCGCGCGAGCAGGCCGCCGGGGCCCTGCGCGAGAGCGAACGACGCCTCCAGCGCCTGATGCTCGAATTCCGCACGCTGCTCGACGCCGTCCCCGACAACCTCACGCTCCAGTCCCGCGACCTGACCGTCCAGTGGGCCAACCGGGCCGCGGCCCTCGGGGTCGGCCGCCGCCCCGAGGAGCTGGTCGGCCAGCGCTGCCACGAACTGTGGCACGGCCGCGACACCCCGTGCCCGAGCTGTCCCGTCGAGCGTTCCTTCCGGACCGGTCGCGGCGAGAGCGAGGTCGTCGCCACGCCCGATGGCCGGACCTGGGAGCTGCGCGCCGTCCCGCTCCTCGACGAGCACGGCGCAGTGACGGGGGTGGTGGAGGTCGGCCGGAACATCACCGAACTGCGGCGCCTCGAAGCCCAGTTGCTCCAGGCGCAGAAGATGGAAGTCGTCGGCCGTCTCGCCGGCGGCATCGCCCACGACTTCAACAACCTGCTCGGCGCGATCCTCGGCTACGCCGAGATGGTGCGCCTGCGAGTCGAGCGCGACGACGAGGCGCTCCGGGACGTCCAGGGGATTCGCGAGACCGTCGCGCAGGCCACGATGCTCACCCGCCAGCTCCTCGGCTTCAGCCGCAAGCACGTGGCGCGCCCGCGCGTCGTCGACCTGAACGAGGTCGTCTCGGGCGCCGAACCGCTGCTGCGCCGCCTGCTGGGCGAGGACGTCACGACCAGCGTCCACCTCGCCCCGCGGCCGGTGCCGGTCCATGCGGACCCGGGCCAACTGGAGCAAGCGCTGCTCAACCTCGCGATCAACGCGCGCGAGGCCATGCCGAGCGGCGGGACGATCACGCTCACGCTGTCGGAGATCGGGGTCGAGGCCGACGAGGCCCGGCGGCTCGATCTCTCGCCGGGCCGGCATGTCGTGCTCAGCGTGCGCGACACGGGCACGGGGTTGTCGCCCGAGGCGCGGGCGCGGCTGTTCGAGCCGTTCTTCACCACCAAGCCGAAGGGCACCGGCCTGGGACTCTCGACCACCCTCGGGATCGTCCGCGAGTACGGCGGGACGGTCCGCGGCGACAACCCACCCGAGGGCGGCGCCATGTTCCGCGTCTACCTGCCGCTCGCCGAGGGAGCGCCCGAGCGGCCGACGGGCCGGTTCCGCGCCGCGACGCCCGCCCCCAGGGGCACCGAGACGATCCTGCTCGTCGAGGACGACGCCGCGCTGCGCCGCCTGACCCGCACGGCGCTGGCCTCGCACGGCTACACCGTGCTGGAAGCGGGGGACGCCGTGGAAGCGCTGGCGGCGGCGGAACGCCATGCGGGCCGGATCGATCTGCTGGTGACCGACGTGGTGCTGCCCCGCGGCAACGGCCGCGAACTGGCCGAAGGGCTGGCCGGCTCCCGCCCCGGCCTCCGCGTCCTGTTCATCTCGGGCTACACCGCCGACACCGCCCTGCCGCTCGGGCACGACCATCCCGGAGCCGCGTTCCTCCAGAAGCCGTTCGGGCCGGACGACCTGGCGCGGCGCGTCCGCAGGCTGCTGGACGGATCGTAGCTCATCGCGCGGCCAGGGGCCGCCACTCGACGCAACCTCTGCGCCGCGCGTGGACAGTCGAGGATCGAGGAGTTTCGTCGGGTGCCACGACGAATTCGGAAAGTCGTGGATCAGGCGCGGCGGCCACCGACCGGGATACCCCAGATCTCGGTCGCATAGCGCGCGATCGTCTCGTCGCTCGAGAAACCGCCCATCCGCGCCGTGGTGCGGATCGAACGCCGCGTCCACGCCTCGGGATCCTGCCACGCGTCATCGACCGCGGCCTGCGCGTCGCGGTACGAACCGAAATCGGCCAGCACGAGGTACGGGTCGCCGCCGAACAGCAGCCCTTCGACGAGGGAGCGGTAGCGGTGGGGGTCGTCGGGTGTCAGTTCGCCGCGCGCCACGGCGTCCAGGACGTCGCGCAGCACCGGGTCGGCCTCGTAGTAGGCCCGCGGGTCGTAGCCGCGCGCCTTGAGCGCCACGACGCCGGGCGCGTCGAGGCCGAACAGGAACAGCCCCTCGGCCCCGACCGCCTCGAGGATCTCGACGTTGGCGCCGTCGAGCGTCCCGATCGTGAGGGCGCCGTTGAGCGCGAACTTCATGTTGCCGGTGCCGGAGGCCTCCATGCCGGCCGTCGAGATCTGCTCCGACAGGTCCGCCGCCGGCATGATCCGCTCGGCCAGCGACACCCGGTAGTCGGGGAGGAAGGCGACCTTGAGCAACCGGTTGGTCTCGGGGTCGCGGTTGACGACGGCCGCGAGGTCGTTCGCCAGCCGGATGATCTTCTTGGCGACCTCGTAGGCCGGGGCGGCCTTGCCGCCGAACAGCACCGTGCGCGGAGGGGCGTCGCGACCGATCCCCCGCTTGAGCTGGCGGTAGCGGGCGTAGGTCTGCAGGACGTTCAGCAGCTGCCGCTTGTACTCGTGGATCCGCTTGACCTGCACGTCGAACAGCGAGTCGGGATCGATGACGACCCCGCACAGCTTCTCGACGATCGCGGCCAGCCGGACCTTGTTGCGTCGCCGGGCCGCCCGCCAGGCCTCGCGGAAGGCGCGGTCGTCGGCGAACGGCAGCAGCTTCTCGAGCTGCCGCAGGTCGCGGACCCAGCCGGGCCCGATCCGCGAGGTGATCAGCTCGGAGAGCGCCGGGTTGCAGCCGAGCAGCCAGCGCCGCGGCGTGATGCCGTTCGTCTTGTTGTTGAAGCGGCCCGGGAAGTGCGCGGCGAAGTCGGGGAAGATCCGCTCCTGCAGGATCCGGGTGTGCAGCGCCGACACCCCGTTGACCGAGAAACTGCCCAGGATGGCCACGTTCGCCATCCGCACGCGTTCCTCGGGCCCCTCCGAGAACAGCGACATCCGCCGGACCTTGCCCTCGTCCCCCGGATAGCGCGCCCGGACCTCCGCCAGGAACCGCGCGTTGAGCTCGTACAGGATCTGGAGGTGCCGCGGCAGCAGGCGTCCCACCAGCTCGACCGGCCACGTCTCCAGCGCCTCGGGCAGCACCGTGTGGTTCGTGTAGGCGCAGGCGTGCCGCGTCACCTCCCACGCCTCGTCCCACCCCAGCCCGTGCTCGTCGAGCAGCAGCCGCATCAACTCCGGCACCGCCAGCGCGGGATGCGTGTCGTTGAGCTGGAACACCGCCTTCTCGTGCAGGTTGCGCACCGTGCCGTGCACCTTGAGATGGCGGCGGAGGGCGTCCTGCAACGTGGCCGAGACGAAGAAGTACTCCTGCTTGAGCCGCAGCTCGCGTCCCTGGACCACCTGATCCGCGGGATACAGCACCCGCGAGATGTTCTCCGTGGCGTTCTTCTCCTGCACCGCCTCGACGTAGTCCCCGCGGTTGAAGTTCCGCAGGTCGAACTCGCGGGAGGCCTTCGCCGCCCACAACCGCAGCGTGTTGACCACCTCGCTGCGGTAGCCCGGCACCGGCACGTCGTAGGCCATCGCCATCACGACCTGCGTGTCCCGCCACTCGAACACCGTCCGCCCGTCCTCCGTCGTCCGCGGCACCACGTGGCCATAGAACCGCACCGGATACAGGCACTCGGGCCGCGCAATCTCCCACGGGTTCCCGTACCGCAACCAGTTGTCCGGACTCTCCACCTGCTCGCCGTTCACCAGCACCTGCTTGAAAATCCCGTACTCGTAGCGGATGCCGCATCCCATCGCGGGCAGCCCGAGCGTCGCCATCGAGTCGAGGAAGCAGGCGGCCAGACGGCCCAGCCCGCCGTTCCCCAGCCCGGCGTCCCACTCGGTCTCGATCACCT
This sequence comes from Myxococcales bacterium, assembly GCA_012797735.1. Taxonomy (GTDB): domain Bacteria; phylum Myxococcota_A; class Polyangia; order DRWM01; family JAAZOP01; genus JAAZOP01. The sequence goes on along the minus strand of JAAZOP010000036.1, from coordinate 7,259 downwards.
GTTCCAGGTCGATCCCCACCCCCGCCAGCGACTCCCGCGCCGCCTCGTACATGCCCAGGTTGAGCAAGCCGTCGCGCAGCAGGCGCCCGAGCAGGAACTCGAGGGACAGGTAGTAGACGCGCTTGGCGTCCCGCTTGTAGTACTCCTGCTGCGTCTTGTTCCAGCGGTCGATCATCCGGTCGCGCGTGGCCCGCGCGAGCGCCTGGAAGAAGTCGAGGGGCGTGGCGGAGAACTCGTCCTTGCCCTGGGTATGCTCGACGTGGTCCGCGAAGGACTTGCGGATCTCCTCCACGTCCATCCCGTAGTCCATCTCCGTCAGGAATGCCCACTGTCCCGGTCGCACCGCCATGGAACCCTCCGCGTCCCCCCTGCCGATGTCGCCGGTCGCGCCCGTTCGCAACGACCGGGCCGAGCATACGCAATCCGGAGGGCCGGATGCCACCCCTCGCGCGACCCCGCCCGACGACGGGCCGTTCGACCGCGACGCACCCCGCCGCACCGGAACCGTCGCGCGAACGCCCGGGCCGCCGCCGCTCCGCCGGGACGGGCCGGGTCAGGCGTCGACGTCCCGCGCCCGGATGCCGAACTTGCGCATCAGCGCATGGAAGTTGGGCCGCTGCATGCCGACCGACTGCGCCGCCTTCGTGACGTTCCAGCCGGAGCGTTCCAGCGCCCGCAGCACGAACCGCCGCTCGAGCCGGTCCGACACCGACTGGCGCAGCCGGGCCTTGCGCCGCTTGAGCTCCTCGGCGGTCTCCGGGACGTCGTCGCCGTCCCCTCCGTCGCCGTCGCCCGGCGCGGATTCCGCGGCCACCGGCGCACCCCCGGCGCCGCGGATCTCCGGCGGCAGATGTTCGAGCCGGATCACGTCGCCGTCCGCTGTCGCCACCAGCCGCTCGACGATGTTGCGCAGCTCGCGCACGTTGCCCGGCCAGTGCCAGGCCATCAGCCGCGCCATCGCCTCGCCGCTGAAGCCTCGGACCGGAGTCGGGGTGGACTGCCGGGCCTGCTCCAGGAAGTGGTGCGCCAGGATCGGGATGTCCTCGGACCGCTCGCGCAGCGCCGGCACGATGATCGGGATCACGTTGAAGCGGTAGTACAGGTCCTCGCGGAACTTCCCCTCCTCCACGAGCTGGAACAGGTCGCGGTTCGTCGCCGTGATCACCCGGACGTCGATCTCCTGCTCGCGCTCGCTCCCCACCGGGCGCAGGCGTCGGGTCTCGAGCACGCGCAACAGCTTGCCCTGCAGTTCGAGGTTGATGTTCGCGACCTCGTCGAGGAACAGCGTGCCGCCGTGGGCGATGCTGAAGTAGCCGGGCCGGCCGTGCGTGGCGCCGGTGAAGGCCCCGCGAACGTGACCGAACAGCTCGGACTCGAGCAGCGTGGGCGAAAGCGCGGAGAGATCGACCGCCACGAAGGGCTTGTCGGCGCGCCGGCTGTGCCGGTGCAAGGCCTGCGCCAGCAGCTCCTTGCCGGTGCCGGACTCGCCGTACAGCGTCACCGTGAAGTCGGTGGGGGCGACCTTGAGGATCTGGCGGATGATGTCTTCGATCGCCTTCGAGCGCCCCAGGATCGGCGTGCCCTGGCGCAGCGCGGTCAGCTCCTGCTTGAGGTACTCGTTCTCGCTGCGCAGCCGGCGGTCCTCGAGCGCCTTCTGGACGGCGAGGGAGAGTTCCTCCGGGGTGAAGGGCTTCGGGATGTAGTCGAACGCCCCCTTGCGCACCGCCTCGATGCTGGTCTGGATCGTGGCGTAGCCGGTGATGATGATCACCGGCAGCTCGGGCCGCTCGCGGCGGATCTGCTCGAGCGCCTCCAGGCCGGAGACGTCGGGCATCTTGAGGTCGAGCAGGACGAGGTCGTGGTTGCCGGCGACGGCCCGCCGCACGCCTTCGATCCCGGACAGCACGTACTCCACCACGTGGCCTTCCTCGCGCAGGATCTTCTGGCAGCTGATGCAGACGCTTGGCTCGTCGTCGATCACCAGCACCTTGGCCGTGGTCTTCTCCATCGCCTCCTCCGCGAACGCCCTAGACCCACTCCCAGCGCGGCAGGGTCACGGTGACCGTCGTCCCCTTCCCCTCCTCGCTGCGGACATCGATCGTGCCCTCGTGCTTCTGCACGATCCCGAGCGACACGGACAGGCCGAGGCCCGTGCCCTTGCGCGCGCCCTTGGTCGTGAAGAACGGCTCGAAGATCCGCGGCAGATGCTCGGCCGGGATCCCCTTGCCGGTGTCGTCGAACCGCACCTCGACGAACCCCCCGCTGGCGTCCTCGGCCGCCGTCAGCCGCACCGCGCCCCGCCCTTCGCACGCCTCCGCGGCGTTCGTCAGCAGGTTGGTGAACACCTGCTGCAGGAGCTTCGGGTCGCCGTTGACGTACAGCGGGTAGTCCGGGAAACGGGTTTCCAGCGTCACCGCCTTGAGCGGCTCGTACTTGGCCGTGAGACGCATCGTGTCGCGCAGCACGTCGCGCAGATCGACGATCCGCTTGGCGATCGGCCGCTCGCGGGCGAAATCGAGCAGGCCCTTGACGATCTCGCGGCAGCGGGTCGTCTCGGCGACGATGATCTCCAGGTCCTCCCGCTCCGGAGCGCCGGGGGGCGCCTTCTTCAGCAGCAGGCTGGAGAGCGAGAGGATCGCCGTCAGCGGGTTGTTGATCTCGTGGGCCACCCCGGCCGCGAGACGCCCGACCGAGACCTGCCGCTCGACGGCCGAGAGCCGATCCGCCGTCATCTCCTGCAGCTTGTTGTCGCGCTCCTTGACCGCCCGCACCATCCGGTTGAACGCGCGCGCCAGCCGCCCCAACTCGTCCGCCGACTCGATCCGGACCTTGTGCCCCAGGTCGCCCTCGGCCACCCGGCTCATCCCGGCCGCCAGCTCGCGGATCGGCCGTACGAGCCAGACGGAGAACAGATACGTCATCAGGAACCCGAAGATCATCCCGCCGGCGATCAGCCCCGAGAACAACGCCACCGTCCGGCGCCGGATCTCGGCGTAGGCATCCTCGCCGATCCCCTCGCCCACGCCGAACATCCCCACGATCCGCCCGTCGAGGTCGCGGAGCGGCTGGTACGAGGCGTAGTAGTCGGTGCCGGCCACGTCGGCCACGCCGGTGTAGACTTGGCCCTCCTCGAGGACCGTGCGGACGACGCGCGGGTCCGCCACCGTCCCCCCGGCGCCCCCGACGATCGTCGCGATGCGCCGCGCCCCGAGGAACACCGTGGCGCCGAACCGCGGACTGTTCGGATGGATCAGGTCCGCCATCGGCCGGAGCAGCGCGACGTTGTCGTTGAGGCGCCGGCCGAGCAGCGTGACGCCGGCGGAGGTGTGGACCGCCGAGACCGCCAGGAGCTGGTCCTCGTCCTGCGGCGGAAGGCCGATCCAGCCGGCCTGCGCGCCCGGCAGGACGACCAGTCCGGTGATCGCCGCCCCCTGCCTGCGGGCGCGCTCCGCCGCCGCGCCGAGCACCGTCCCGTCGATCTCCCGCCGCTCCCGCTCCGTCAACGTCCGCACCCCGTAGGCCAGGTCCCCGCCCACCGCCTTCCGCTCCAGCACCGCCGCGCCCGACGGCCCCCACCGCACCGCGAAATCGACCGGCAGTTCCGCCCGTCCCGGCGCCCGTAGCCGCTCCGCCAGCAGCACCACGTCCGTCACGTGCGCCAGCGACTGCAGCGCCGTCTCCAGCCGCTCCTGCTGGAGGTCGAACACCTGCGCCCCCAGCTTCCGGTACAGCCCGGCGCTGGCGCGCGCCATCTCGTCGACCTTCCGCCCGAAAACCGTGCTGCCGATCAGGATCGTCGCCGAGGCCGAACTGACGATCAGGATCACGAAGGCGAGCACGAGCCGCGTGCGCAGCGACAACCGCCGCAGCCGCTTCCACAGCAACGCCCAACGACTCGGCCGCTCCTCAGGCGCCTCACCCGGCGGTTCGAGGTTCATCCGCCTGCCGACCTCCCGGCCGCCCGTGCGACCGCCGCAAGAACCCCCGCACCCCGATCTCACCCCCTCACCCCGTCCCGGTCAAGCCAAATGTATATCGCAAGAACACAGGTATCTTCAAACGGCACACCACCTCTGTCCGCAGCCATCGGTGCATCATAACTACATATAACAACACATGAATGCGGAGACACTACCCGTCGGATCCCAGAAGGAATGACTGTATAACCAACAGCTACATGGCTGGTGTTTGTCTTGAGTTGCACCGCAAAGCCATCGAATAAGTCCTTTGATTCAAATTGTTTACAGACATTCGCTCGTGTTGGCACGTTCCTTGATATACAGCCTTGCGGAGTTTCGAGCGGGGGAGAAACGGAGGAAGGAAGCCATGACGAAGAAGGCAGTCGCGTACGTGAGTGACATCGTGCTGGGGCAGACGGGCGAGGTGATCGGCCGCGAGGCGCAGAAGCAGGCGATCCGGCGGTACGCGCAGGACAACGGGATCGAGATCGCGGCCTTCTTCGAGGACGAGGTCTACAACGAGGACATCATCTCGCGGCCGGGGATCCAGCAGTTGCTGGCCTGCGAGGAGACGTGGGACTGCGTGCTGGTGGAGCGGGTCTGGTCGCTCTCCCGCCAGTGGCCGGTCCTGCAGACCTTCCTGAAGGAGTTGCAGCGCCGGGGCCGGAAGCTCGAGGCGACGAGCTGCCTGTGGGACTGCGTCTCGCAGCAGGCGCGGCACTACTTCCGCCCGAACTACAAGCCGCTCGCCCCGGTCTGCACCGTCCCGGCGCTCGAGCAGGCGTATGCGGCGCGGGTGAGCCGTCCGGCGCGGCTCAACTTCTCGCTGCTCAAGCGGCGTCCGGCCGGCGCGTAGTCCCCGTTCCGCCCGCCACGGCGCCGCTTCTCCGGCGGCCCGCGCCGCGGGCGCGGGGGGTTGGCGGAGTCGGTCATGCCCGATCTCTCCCAGGCTGCCCGTCCGATCATGTGGAACATCTCGCCCGCGTGGCCGATGTACGTGCTGTTCCTCGCCGCGCTGGCGATCTTCGGCTGGGGCGTCTACCAGCGCGTGCAGTTCTGGCGTCGCGGCCGGCCGCGCGGCGAGAAGTTCTCCGCGTGGGGCCAGCGCCTCAAGCTGTTGCTCGGCGAACTGATCTTCCAGAAGCGCGTCCGCAACTCGCGGCTGCCCGGCTTCTTCCACAGCCTGATCTTCTACTCCTTCGTGGTCCTCGCCGGCGTCACCGCCGTCGTCGCCCTCGACTACGACTTCGGCACCACCCTCTTCCGCGGCTGGCTCTATGTCTTCCTCACGCTGGCCGCCGAACTGGCCGGCGTGCTGATCCTCGTCGGCGTGAGCATCGCCGCCTGGCGCCGCTACGTCCGGAAACCCAAGACGCTCGAGACCGGACCCGCCGACAGCTTCGCCCTCGCGCTGATCGCCCTGCTCGTGCTCACCGGTTTCGTCACCGAAGGGTTGCGCATGGCGACCCTCGGCGACCCGTGGCCGTGGCTCTCCCCCGTCGGCCTCCTGTTCAGCCTCCCCTGGCGGGGCATCTCCCCGGAAGACGGAAGCGCGATGCACCGCGTCCTCTGGTGGACCCACACCGTGTTCGCGATGGGCTGGATCGCCAGCATCCCCTACACCAAGTTCGTCCACCTCCTCGCCCTCCCCACCGACGTCTTCCTCCAGAAGCTCAAGCCGCGCGGCGAGCTGGCGCGGGTCGACATCGAGGCGATGATGACGGCCGACGACTTCGACGAGGCGAACTTCCGGGTCGGCATCGAGCGGACCACCGACCTGACCTGGAAACAGCGGCTCGACGCCGACGCCTGCATCTCCTGCGGCCGTTGCGACGAGATCTGCCCCTCGACCCAGGCCGGCCACCCGTTCTCCCCGCGCCGCCTGATCGCCGGCCAGAAGGAACTGCTGCACACCCCCCGCGTCCCCGCCGGATCCAACGGCGGCGGCAACGGCGGCGAAGCGCCGAAGCCCGACGCCGCCGCGCCCGAAGCGCCCTGCCTCGTCGGCAACGCCTTCGACCAGGATTTCATCTGGTTCTGCCGCACCTGCACCGCCTGCATGGAGGTCTGCCCCGCGGCGATCGAGCACGTCGACACCCTGATGGAGCTGCGGCGCAACGAGGTGCTGATCCAGGGCCGCGTGCCGGCCGAAGCGGCCCGCACGCTGAAGATGCTCGAGGCCAACGGCAACCCGTTCGGCCTCCAGGAAGACCGCGTCACCTGGCTCGAGCAGCTCGGCGCCCGCGTCGTCGGACCCGGCGACGACGTCGACATCATCTACTGGATCGGCTGCTGCACCAGCTTCGACCCCAACAAGCAGAAGATCGCCGCCGACGTCTGCCGGCTCCTCGACCGCTGCGGCTTCGACTGGGGCGTGCTCGGCGCCGACGAGACCTGCTGCGGCGACCCGGCCCGCGTGATGGGCGAGGAGCGGCTGTTCCAGGAGATCGCCAAGGCGCAGGTCGAGCGGATCAAGCAGCGCAAGTTCCGCGTGATGCTCACCTCCTGCCCGCACTGCTACAACGTGCTCAAGAACGAGTACCGGCAGTTCGGCGGCGACTTCAACGTCGTGCACCACAGCGAGTTCCTCCACGAGGCGCTGTGGAGCGGCGAGTTGCGCCTGGAACGCGGAACGCCCCGCCGCATCGTCTACCACGATCCCTGCTACCTCGGCCGCTACCAGAAGGTCTACGACTCCCCGCGCGAGGTGCTGCGCGCCATCCCCGGCGCCACCGTGCTCGAGATGAGGAACCACCACGAGAAGAGCCTGTGCTGCGGCGGAGGCGGCGGCCACTACTGGATGGACCTCAAGGTCGGCGAGCGGATCAACAACCTGCGCGTCCGCCAGGCCGCCGAGGCCGGCGCCGACACGATCGTCACCGGCTGCGCCTACTGCAAGCAGATGCTCGAGGACTCGGTCAAGCTCGCCGACCTCGACGACAGACTCCAGGTGATCGACCTCGCGACGCTGGTCATGCAAAGCCTCCCGCAGCGCACCGCCGACGCGGAGGCCGGGGCGGAGGCGAAGGCTTCCGCGGACAGCACGGCCGGCGCCGCACAGGCGGACGCGACCCATCCATCGGCCTGATCGACGACGCTCCGGATCGGCCGCGACCCGCGGCGAAGCGCCCGACCCTCGACGAGCAGCCCGCAGGCCGCGTCCGCCGGCGGCTCCCGGACGGACGGCGAATCGCGCCCGGCCCCGGCGCCCCGGCCCGCGGCCGCCGCGGCACCCGTCCTCGATCCGGCGGAGCCCCGCCCTACCCCACCAACGCCCCGAGGTCCGGCAGGGCGGCGGGG
>JAAZOP010000452.1 GCA_012797735.1 Myxococcales bacterium | reverse complement strand
GCGGGCTCCGGTTGCGCCCCGCGGCGTTCCCGAACTCCGCATGACCCTCGAGCCGCCTTCTGGGTTCGGGCTTCCGGCCGCTCATCCCGGCTCCCCGGCCGGCGGCGCGCGCCTCCCGCTTCCCCCGGCGCTCGAGGTGTCCGCCATGCCCGCCCTCCACGCCGAAGCGGTGCAATCCATCCTCGCCGGCCGCGCCGCCGCCCCGCGCCCCGCCCCCGTGCTGATCGATGTCACGCCGATGACGCTCGGCATCCAGACCATCGGCGGCAACGTCGAGCCGATCATCCGGCGGAACTCGAAGGTGCCGGTGGAGAAGACCCGCCTGTTCGCCACCACGGCCGACGACCAGACCGCGGTCCTGATCCGCGTGTGCCAGGGGGAGGGGAAGAAGATCGCCGAGAACGTCGTCCTCGGCGAGATGACGCTCGAGGATCTGCCGCCCGGGCCCCGCGGCTCGGTCTCGGTCAAGGTCACCTTCGAGATCGACACGGACGGCATCTTCAGCGCCACCGCCGTCAACACGCAGACGGGCCGTGCCCAGCGCATCCGTCTCACCTTGTTCGGAGGCTGACGGGGGGATGGACGACGCCGAGTTCCAGCACTGGGCCGGGGCGGTGCAGCGCGCCTACGACGCGCTCGACTCGAGCACCTACTACCAGGTCCTGGCCGTCAACCCGACCGATCCGCAGGAGGTGATCCGCAAGGCGTTCCACCGCCGGTCGGTCCAGCTCCACCCGGACCGCCACCGCCAGACGCCCGAGCCGGTGCGCAGCCAGGTCTACGCGATCTACAAGCGCATCACCGAGGCCTATGGTGTGCTCATCGACCCCGACCTCCGCCGCCTGTACGACGCCGGCCTCAAGGAGGGCCGCCTGCGGTTCGACGAGGAGTGGGCTGCTGCGCGTCCGCAGACCGCGCGCGAGTCGCTGCGCAACCCCGCCGCCCAACGCTACTACCAGGCGGCGCTCGAGGCGGTGAGCCGCGGCGATGTCAAGGGCGCCGAACTGAACCTCCGGCTGGCGGTCGCCCACGAGGGCGAGACGCCGCACCTGATGGAGATGATCGAGGCGCTCCGCGCCCGCAGCGGTCCTCCCGGCGGCGCGTAGCGGGGCCGGCGCGCCGTCCCCGGGCGTGCCCGGCGACTTCGGATCCCCGATCCGACGGCGAAGTCGCGCCGCGCCGGACGGGCGCGCGGCAGACGTGTCGGTCCGAGTGTCCCCGCTGCCGGGCTAGGCAGCGGCCAGGCGCAGCATCGCCGTCAGGGCGCGGACGGCGTGCTCCATGTCCGCGACCGCGATCCGCTCCTCCGTCGTGTGCTCGCCCTGCGCGCCGATGCCGACGACCGCCATCTCGATCCCCCGGTTGTTGTAGATCGAGGCGTCGGTGAAGCCGGTGATGAACACGCACTTCGCCTCGATCCCGACCTCGGACAGTCCACGGCGGGCCAGCCGCACGATCGGGGCGTCTTCCGGGATGCGCACCGCCCGGCACAGGTTGTTCACCGTCACCTCGACCTTCGCGCCGTTCGCCGAGCCCTGCTCGCGGATCGTGCGCTCCATCGTCTCGGCGAGCGTCGCGCCCTTCTCGTGGTCCGCGCTGCGGCACTCGGCCAGGAACCTCGCCCGCTCCGGCACGCCGTTGCGGATCAGCCCGCCTTCGATCACCCCCACGTTGGCGGTGGTCTCCGGATCGAGGCGTCCGAGGGGCAGGGCGGCGATCGCCTTCGCCGCCGCCTGGATCGCGTTGATCCCCTTCTCCGGCTCCATTCCCGCGTGCGCCGCGCGGCCGGTGATCTCCACGTCGATCGCGAAGTACGAGGGGCCGCCGATGACGATCGTGTCGAGCGTGTCGTTGTCCATCAGGATGCCGCGGCGCGCGCTCAGCCTCGAGAAGTCGAGGTTCTTCACGCCTTGCAGGCCGGTCTCCTCCTGGCGGCTCACCGCGAATTCGATCGGCGGCCGGACCGGCGCCGTCCGCAGCGTCTCCAGCACCTCGGCGATCCCCGCCTTGTCGTCCGCGCCCAGGATCGTCTTGCCGTTCGAGCGCACGACGCCGTTCTCGACCACCGGCTCGATCCCGACGCCCGGCTTCACCGTGTCGGCGTGGCACGAGAGCAACAGCGGCGGCTTGCCCGCGCACCCCTTCTCCGGAAACTTCCCGATCAGGTTCCCGTACGCGTCCAGCTCGGCCGCGCCTCCGGCCTCGCGGACCGCCCCGAGGAGATACTGCATCATCCGGGCTTCGTTGCCCGACTCCGAATCGATCCGGACCATCTCCAGGAACTGCTCGACCATCCGCTGCGTCGCCATCGTCTCCTCCTCCCGTTCCGGGCCCGGCGACCCTACCACGATTCGTCGGGCGATGCAGGACGGCAGCAGGCTCGCTCACCACCGGCGCCCGCGAGCAGCAGGTCGCGCGTGCCGGCGACGAGCGACGTCCGCATCGCGTGCATGGAGGAAGACGGGGAAGCGCCGGCGGACGTCCCTGCGGTTTCACGCCGCTCCCCGACGATTGACCGGGCTGCCGGCACCTCCTACCATTCCGGGTGGCGACTCGGGAACGCCCGGCGGTCGGGTCGTGTCACGGCGACGGAGGGCAGCAGGGCCGATGTCCGGGAGGGCGGAGCGATGACACGGTGCGGGAGCAGGCGACAGGCGATGCAGGTGCTGGCGGCCGCGCTGGCGACGGCGTGGAGCGGCGGGGCGACGGGCCAGGAGACGGCCGGGGAAGGGCGCGCGGTCGCCGCCCCGGACGAGGCGTACACCGAGGCTTCGCACCGCTATGGCGTGCCGGAGGCGCTGCTGCGCGCGCTGGCGGAGGTCGAGTCGCTCGGGCGCATGACGCCGGGCTTCGTCACGCGCGACGGCCGCCGCGGGCTGACCGGCCTGGTCGCCGGCCGGACGCTCGAACGGGCCGCCGAACTGACCGGCCTGGACGTCGAGGATCTGTCCCGGGATCCCCGCGCCAACCTGCTCGGCGGCGCCGCGGCGCTGGCGGACCTCGCCCGGTCCTCCCCGTCGCTCGAGGAGACGCTCGTCCGATGGGCCGGTTTCGACGTCCCCGCGGCGAGCCGCGATTTCGCGGAGCGGGTGCTGGCGCGGTTGGAGCCGTTGTACGAGTACGAGCGGGTGGCGGCGCCGTTCGGCGCCGGGTTCGTCCCGGGCGGCTTCGGGCCCGAGCCGCCCGGATTCTCGAGCAAGGCGACGCCGGACTATCCGGGAGCGCGGTGGGTGGGGCCGGCGTGCGACTACACCAACGCCAGCCGGACGAGCGCCGAGTTCGTCATCATCCACACGTGCGAGGGGAGCTTTTCGGGCTGCTGGGGCTGGCTGGTCGGCTGCCACGACGTCTCCGCGCACTACGTGGTCAGCACGGCGGGCGAGGTGGTGCAGTGCGTCGAGAACCAGGACACCGCCTGGCACGTCGGGTGTCTCAACGCGCGCAGCATCGGCATCGAGCACGAGGGGAGTGCGACGCGGCCGGAGAACTTCACCGACGCGATGTACTGCGCCAGCTCGCAGCTCACCCGCTGGCTCTGCGACAACTTCGGCGTGCCCTGCGACCGCAACCACGTGATCGGCCACAACGAGGCGAACGATCTGTACTGCCACGGGGACCACTGGGACCCAGGCCCCGGCTGGGACTGGGCCAAGTACATGGACTGGGTCGCCTGCGGCTGCAGCGGTTGCACGCCGACCCGGCCGGTGCTGACGCTCCGCGCGGACATCGACAGCATCCCCGACCAGGAGCGCGACCATTGCCAGCTGTACGAGAGCACCGGGATCTTAGACCTGTGGACCGGCCAGACGACCGTGCAGCGCTTCTACGTGGCGAACGAGGGCGACGGGGTGGGGCGCAACGTCGTCGTCGGGCTGTGGGTCGAGGAGCCCTACCTGCGCCTGCGTCACTGGGACATCTACGACAACTGGCCGAGCCACGCGTGCGGCGCCGAGTGGTGTCTCAACGACGCCAACTCCCATCCGGACAACCCGCCCCACGACGACCCCGGCGCGACGCCGGTGCTGCATCTGTACGCCCTGTCGCCGGGAGAGACGAAGATGATCGAACTGACGGTGGAGGCGACCGCCTCGAGCCTCCTCCGCGTCGATCACCCCGACGTCCGCCTGTGGGTCCGGCACGTGGACGACTACTACGAGAAGGCGGACTTCTGGAGCACAGACTTCAACAACGTCAACGGCTACCAGACCTTCAACGGCGGCGATCTCCGCGTCTGGTCCCAGAGCGACGTGCTCGCGGCCGAGGTCTGCGAGGGATGGGTCGATGAGGACTGCGACGGGGTCACCGACGAGGACTGCGCGGGGGAGGGCGACGACGAGGGCGATGCGGGCCCGGCGACCGACGACGGGGGCCCGGTCGCCGACGGGTCCGGCGACGACGAAGGCGATGCGCTCGTGGTCTACGTCTACCGGGAGGGCTGCCACTGCGCCGCGACCTCCTCGCCCCGCGGTCCGCTCGCCGGCTGGCTGCTTCTCGCCGCGGCCGTCGCCACGGGCCTGGCGCGGAGATCCTCCGGAAGCCGTCGGCGACGTCGAACGGCCGCCGAACCCCGTCACGGCGCGAGGTGCCGGTAGAACATTTCGTGGTTGCCGTCCAGCGTGTCGTGCCAGGCGAAGTGCGCCGTACCCTCCGGCGACAACACGACGGCAGGGTGGATCGGCGCGACGCCGTCCGTCAGCCGCCGGGGAGCCCACCAGGTCCCGCCGCCGTCGTCCGAGCCGATGGTCCAGGCCGTCGTCGGGCCGCCGGGCGCCGGCTCCCAGAACGCGATCCGCAACCGGTCGCCCGCCGCCGCCAGCGACGGGCGCCAGCGGCCCAGCGGCGCCGCGGGCAGCGCGCCCGTCAGATTCCGCTCTTCCTCCCAGGTCGTCCCGGCGTCCCGGGAACGGCGGTAGTAGATCTCGAACGAGCCGCTGCGATGGTCGAAATACGCGATGTGCACGTCGTCGTACCAGGCGACGATGCTCGGCGCCCAGGACCACTGCGGCGCGGCCGGGGGATCCGACGTGAGCCGGACCTCCGGCTCCGGGAACGTCGCGCCGCCGTCCCGTGAACGCCGGTAGTACTCCTCCTCGTGGCAGGTTTCGCCGCCGCCGGCCACGATGCAGTCGTAGGGTTCCCCCGCGGCGTCGATGTTGTGCCGTTCGTCGGTCCAGGCGACATGCACCGTCCGGTCCCACGACGCCACGGCCGCCGTCCAGGAACTGCGGCCGTCCGGCTCGGAAACCATGACCGGTGCGCCGAATGAACGGCCGCCGTCGGCCGACGAGGCGAGGTAGACCTCGCAGTGGTTCTCCGCGTTCTGGCTGTCGGACCAGGCAACGTGCACGAACGGGTCCCCGGAGCCGGACGACCAGGCGTCGATCGAGGGGAACGTGCCCTGGCCCAGGTCCGCCGTCGCGGGCGCCCACGTGGCGCCTCCGTCCGCCGACCGGGCCAGCCTGATTCGCACCCGGAAGCCGTTGGACTGGTGCCATGTCACGAAGACCGAGGCTCCCGCGACCGCGATCTTCGGCACGCCGACGTCCGCCACCACCTCGGTGAGCGGTGTGGGTGTCGCGAAGGTCGAACCGCCGTCCGTCGAGCGCGTGTAGAACACCTGCCCCTGCGCGGCGTGTCCGCCGCCCGCCGGCACCGCGACCTCGAGCCAAGCGACGTGGATCGTGCCGGCGTCATCGGCGGCGACGCACTTGGCGGTGTTGAGGAACGTCTCGGAATCGGCCGGGGTGCGCGTCAGGCGTACGACGGGGCCCCACATCAGGGGCGCATCCGCGACCTCTCCGGCATCCGACCCGGCCTCGTCCTCCCCGACGTCGGCGCCGGCGTCGTCCGCGGAATCGCCGGGGACGTCCCCGTCGGCGTCCGCACCCGCGTCGTGGTCGTCCTTGTCGTCGCCGCAGCCGAACGGAAGAAGAAGGAGCAGCACCATCGCCGCCGCCGGAACCGTTCGCCGTCCTTCCCCCGCGCATGCCGAGTCTTCCATGACGGTCAGCTTGCCCGGCCGGTCGTCCTGCGTCAACGACGGCTGTCTCCCGCCGACGTCCGGCCGCTCGCCCGCGCGGCGCTCGACGGTCCAGGTCGGGGGAGCGGCGGCCGCCGCGGGGCGCGAGATCATGGAGCGCCGCGGTGCGAGTCGCCCGCCCGGTTGGGGGGGCCGCCTGTGGCGCAACATCCGCGGAGCCGTCGGAGGACGGCCCGACCGCTGATCGGTCGGGCCGCGGGCCCGCGGCGCCTCGGGCGCGCCGCCGCCCCGGCCGCGGACGTCCACCGCGACGGGAAGGACGGCGGTCAGACCCGCGCCGACGAGGCGAGTTGCATCGAGAGTCCGATGAAGCCGTACCACGCCAGGACCGCGAAGGCGGCCTCCGCGGCTTCCGCGGCGTCCCGGCCGGCGATGACGCGCAAGTACTTCTCGAGCGGGGAAGCCTCGGCGGCCTGCGGCGCGGGACCGAGCTTCGTCGCCCAGTCGACCAGGCCCTGCAGCGCAGCCGCGGCCTCCCGGCTCTCTCCGCACTCCATCACCGCCAGGTTCTCCTCCAGCAGGGCGGGCGCTCTCCGGCGCAGGACGACGGTGGCGGCGCGGAGCACGAGGTCCCACCACCGCCGCTCCGGGGCCGCAGACGACTCCGAGCGCGCCTCGAAGGCGATGGCCAGACACTGATTGACCAGGTACAGCGGCGTCCCGGGGTGGAAGACGGCCAGGACGGCGTGGGCCGGCATGTCCAGGCTCAGGTCGTCGAAAACCACCCGCGGGAACCCCCGCACGGCTCCCTCGCACAGCTCCAACTCCCGCACCGCGGCCTCGATCAGCCGCACATCCGCCTCGAGTTCGAGCAGTCGGCGCAGGCACTCCAGCTTCCGGCCCGGGGTCTCGGCCGACATGCTCTCGCCGAGCGCCACCAGCGCCGGGTCCTGCGCGCGGCGCAACGCGGCGGCCAGGCTCTCCTTCACCACGAGCTTCATCGAGGGCAGGCGAAGCGTGTCCAACTCCGCAGGCGCCGGGCCGGCCTCCCGCGGCTGGAGTCGGACCTCCGCCGCGAGCTTGGCCGGCACGCCGGCGGAACCCTCGGTCGAGATCCACAACACCAGCCGGTCCACGGAGGGTTCGATCTCGAGACCGACGGAGCTCTGGACCGGGCGGCCGTCCGTGATCAGCGCCACGGGCTGGGTCGCGTCGTAGCGGCTCTTGAGCACCGTCAGCCGGGCCGCCCGCGGCGGCACGGCGCCGAAGTCGGCCGTCGCCTCCAGGTAGTACATCCTCCCCGGCCGATCGCAGGTGATGGTCGCCTCGAGGTAGAAGTCCGTCGGGCGACGTTCCTCCTCCTCGACCGCCATCAGGCGGAGACGCAGCATCCGCGTCTGGCCCGTCCGCATCTCCGCGAGGCGCAGCGTGCGGGCCTGCGCGTAGGGGTCCTTGCGCGGCTTCCCGTCCTTCCCCACCCCGGGGAGGGTGAACCGGCCGCTGTGCAGCGGTCGGCGCGGCTCCCGGGCGAACTCCCGGCCTTCCGGCAGCGGCGGCGGGTCGCGCCGGTGGTCGTCCCCGGCGGGCCCCGGCGTTCCGTGCGGCCGCCGGGCGGCGCCGTCGTCTCGCCCGAGTTCTTCCGCCGTCTCCGGCGGCGGCCACAGCCTCGCCTGCGCTCGGGGCGCGGCGTCCCGCCGATCCTCAACGGCCTGGCTGCCCGGCGCCTGCCGGAGGAATCGCTGCAGCCGCTCCTGCTGCGCCGGGGTCAGGTGGAACTCGATCCCCATCCCGACCATCGGCTCCCCGCCGTTCCCGCGGTCGACCTGGACCACGCGGACCACCCGCCCTTCCAGCGGAGGTTCGCCCTTCGGGCCGCCGGGCAGGGCGAGCGAGATCGCCAGACGCGTGCCGGAGGGGACGGGTACCAGCGCCTGCAGGAAGGCCCCGCCGACGCTCAGATTGTGGACGACGCCGAGCCGGGTGGCGCCCGCGGCGGAGTACGCGGCGACGATCCGCACCGGCTTCCTGGGAGAGCGGCGACGTTCGGCGACCACGGCGCCAGGCGGCATCCCGCCACCTCCTGCTCGTCCTTCGTCGCAGGCGACGGCTCCTTACCTCCGTGCCTGCCGCGAACCGTCACCGGCGGCGGGCAAGGGCCTCCGCCGCTCGAACTCCTCCTCCCCCGAAGCCTTCCGGCGAGTCGTACCCGGGGCGTCCGACGCCGTCTCGTCATGCTCCGCGGCACGGCTGCTCCACGAGCCGAACACAGGACAGATTCTACCATCCAGGAGACGCCCCGACAACGCGCGCGGCACCGGAAGCGGGCCCTCCAGGAACCCTCATCGACCATGGCCCGACCGGGCGTCACGGCCAAGCGCCGCCCCGGGCCTGGGAGTAGACTTCCGTTGCCCACGGCCCTGGCGGGCGACCCACGAATCACGAAAACGCTGGGCGGACGTGCCGGGGACGGGCGATTTTCGGGGCAGGCTTCGGGCTTCGGACTTCCGGAGGGACCGGCGTGCGCAGAGGTTCCGCGAAACGGAAGGCCTTTCCACTCGCGGATGAACGGGTCGTCGAACGGCACCGCGGAACGCGCCACTTCCCTCCGGAGGAGCGGTACGGCAGGAAGGACGGCGGGAAGGGGCGCGCGGGTGCCGCCGCGAGCCTCCGGGCGGCTACGGCCGGGTGATGTGGAGGGTTTCGAGGCCGGGACCCTGGCGGCGGACCTCGAGCGTGACGGCCGGGGCGGTGGCGGAGGCGGCGCTGGCGACGACGCCGAAGCTGAGGCGGGCGGTGGAAGCTTCGGCGCTCCACAGGCCGGTCAATTCGGGCGGGATCACGAGCGGCGAGCCCGGCAGGTCGCGGCAGGCGATGCTGAACGTGCGGTCGTCCGCGACGGGAGACAGGATCGAGGCCAGAACGGTGGTGCCGGTGGCGGGGGTCCACGCCACCCTCCACGGCTGGCAGATCTCGAGCGTGGCGCCCTCGGCTGGCTCGGTGATCGCCGGCAGTTCCGGCACCGTGACCGTCACGTCGAAGGCGGGGACGTCGGCCCCGCCGGTGGAACGGGCGCGCACGGTGTCGCCCGTGTTCAGGGCCGGCAGCAGGCGACCCGGCCCGCGGAAGCAGGCCGGCGCTCCGCCGGCGTCGGCGAGCGGGTAGTCGGTGCCGTTGATCGAGACGATGACGTCGCCGGTGTCGAGGTTGACGCCGGGCGGGGAGATCACGGGCAGCCAGTGGAGCACGCGGCAGGGGCCCGCCTCGCCGATCAGCACGGCCCAGTCGTAGGGAGGCTCGTAGCGGCAGATCGCCGCCGCGGCGGCGGTGCCCGCCGACGAGGCGAGGATCTGGACCTTCAGCGCCTCGTCCTGGAACAGGATCTCGTCGCCCGGCGCGCCGGGGCAGGCGGGAGGAGCGGTGTCGGTTTCCGAGCCGCCGTCGTCCTCCGGGGGCACGACGTCCTCGGTGCCACCGTCGTCCGGTGTGGTGGTGTCGTCGTCGCCGCAGGCGCCGATCGCGAGCGCCAGGGCCAGGGTCGTGGCGATGCCGAGCCTCATCTTCCGGACCTCCTTGCCGCGTCCGCGACGCGGCGGCTGGCGGTGGTGACCGCCGGTTCTACCGGCCGGACGTGACCACGGAGTAGGTGGTGATGTTCGGGGTCCCGTCGGGGTTGGCCAGCGAGCGGACGGTGCAGGTGGCGCCGTTCCACCGGACCGTCGCCACCCGCCAGAACTCGTTGTCGTCCCCGGGCCCCTCGTAGGGATCCCGCAGCCTCACCGGGCCGAACTCCACGGGCGGGCCCGACTCGCACTCGCCCGAGGTCGAGGCGCAGTAGATCTTGACGTAGACCTGCGCGTCGCCGGAGCGCTCCGCGTAGTAGTAGTGCACCCCGACGGTGTACTCGTGCCCCGCCACCGGCTCGTCGATGTTGATGTTCTCCGGCCCGTACCCATCGACGTCGTCCAGGTCGAGACGCGGGTCGTCCTGGCGGCCGGGCGCATCCCACGACAGAATCGCGCCGCTCGAGGCGTTGCAGTTGCCGTAGTAGCAGTCGAGGTTGCTGAACCACGTGGTCGCCGACGGGTGCAGGAGGTGCAGGTCCACGTCGGACGCGTCGCAGGCGGGGGGCTCCGCCGGATAGACGCAGGACCGGTCCGGGGGGTTCCAGAACATCTCGACCCGCAGACCCTCGGACGGCACCGCCACCACCTCGAACGTGCACGATCCGGTGTTCCCCTCGTCGTCGGTCACCGTCAACGTGATCCCGTAGGTCCCCGCCAGGTCCGGCGTGAACTCGGACGTGGAGCCCCAGGCGGGGGAGGGCGGCTCGCAACTCGAACCCTCCGGCCGCGTCGTCAGCTCCCAGTGGTAGCCGACGACCGCCCCGTCATCCACGCCGTTGCCGGTGAGCGTGATCGTGTTGAGCGGCACGGTGCAGGTTTCCGCCGGGCAGATCGCGTCGGGACCGCTCGGCGTCGCATCGATCAGGACCTCGCACTCGGACGACATCCCCCGGGTGTTGGTCGCCGTGGCGCGCAGCACGTAGCGTCCCGGCTTGTCCGGCGTGAAGGTCGGCGAGGCCGCGTTCGGCGGCGTGGGCGCGGGCCCCGCCGAGGCCGGTGGCCAGCTCACCAGCTCCCAGATCCAGGTCACCGCATCGCCGTTCAGCACCGGAATGGCGGGAATGGTCAGCGGCCGCCGCGTCGGCCCGGTGAGGATCTCGTCCGGACAGTCGAGCGGCGGGGCGCCGATGGCGGTCACCGTGAAGAGGCACTGTCCGCGATACCCGTTGTCGTCGATCACCTCGAAACGGATCCCGTACTCGCCCTCGACGTCCGCCGTGAACTGCGTCGAGGCCTCGTCGGCCGGCACGAGCGTGGCGTGGGTTGAACCCTCCGGCCGCTCGCGGATCGACCAGGCGAAACCGACGATCCTCCCGTCCACGTCGTCCCCGTCCCCCTCCAGCGGCACCGGGACGCCGACGCGGGCGTCGGTGACGTCGGGCGGGCACAAGGCGGTGGGCGGGTTGTTCACGGCGTGGACGACGGTCGAGCACGAATCGCTCTGTCCGGCGCGGTCGGTCGCCTGGAGACGCGCGCGGTAGTCGCCGAGGAGGTCCGGGACGAGCACGGTGTACCAGGTGTGCAGCGGGGCGAGCGTCGCGGCGGAGCCGGTGGGGCGGGCGTCGAGCGTCCAGGTCAGGGAGAGCGTGTCGCCCTCGTCCTCCGCCCGCGCCTCGACCACGGTACGCCTCGCCGGCGAGGTCCACAGCTCGTCGTCGAGACACAGGACCTCGGGCGGAAGGTCCGGTGCGTCCGGGACATCCTCCGGGACGACGTCGGCGTCCTGGTCGGGCTTCCACAGGCCGCTCTTCGCACCGCAACCGGCGAGCGACCCGGCCGCGAGGAGCACGACGATCGCGATTCGCACGGCGTTCATGGCGCTTCTCCTGCCTCCGCCGGCGGCGGCGTCTCGGGCGGTGGCTCCGCCGCCGGCCCCGGATGGGTCGGCAGACGGTTCTCCCTCCACGGCCCGTAGGCCGCGACGTCGACCACCACGGCCGTGATGTTGTCCTTCCCCCCGCGTTCGTTGGCCATCGCGACGAACTGCCGCGCCGCACGCTCCAGACCCGACTCCATCACCTTGGGGATCTCGGTGTGCTTGAGGTACCCGTGGAGTCCGTCGGAGCAGAGCAGGAAGCGGTCGCCGGGCTTGACGGGGAAGATCTGGGTGTCGACCTGGACGTACTCGTGACTGCCCACGGCGCGCGTGATCACGTTGTGGTCCTTGATCGCCCGCGCCTCGGCCAGCGTCAGCAGCCCCTGCTTCACCTGCCAGTTGACCAGGGTGTGGTCGTCGGTCATCTGCACCACGTCGCCCTCGCGGACGCAGTAGACGCGCGAGTCGCCGACCTGCGCGGTCACACCGAAACCCTCGACGATGAGCAGCGCGGAGATCGTGGTGCCCATGCCCTGCCGGGAAGGGCTCTGCTGGGCGAGCCCGAAGACCAGGAAGGCGGCGGACTGGACGGCGGACTCGAGCAGCCGGCAGAGGTTGCGCGCCTCGTCGACACCGTCGGGGTGCGCGTCGAACTTCGCGATGACATCGACCCCGCCCGAAACCATCGCGTGGATCGCGTCGACCGACTCCTGGCTCGCCACCTCTCCCGCCGCGTGGCCCCCCATGCCGTCGGCCACGACGTACAACCCCAGCTCGTCGTTCCGCAAGAAGGCGTCCTCGTTGAGCTGCCTCCGGCGGCCGATGTCGGTGGCGGCAAACGAGCGACAATACATCGCAAGAAACCTCCGCGCGGCACCCGGGCCGCGAGCTGCTTGCGAACGCCAGAACAACCCTAGCATATTCCTGGTGATGACGCACCTTCGCCGCCCCGATCCGCTGCGGGAAGCCCTGGAACGGGCCGCCGCCGCCGTCGGACTCGAGGTGCGCCGGGAGCGGCTGGAGATCGGCGACGCGAACGCCCCCGGCGGCCTGTGCCGGCTGGCCGACGGCCGGCCGGTGTGCATCCTGTCGGACCGGCTGTCCGACGACGAGGAACTCCGCACGCTCGGGTTGGCCCTCTTGCATTTCGACCTGGAATCCGTCTACCTGCCACCCGCGGCCCGTGCGTACGTCGAACGGCTGTCCGCCGAGATGCCGGCGAAGCCGGCGGGCGGCAGGACGGGCGGCGGGTAGGGCGGGAACGAGGCGATGGCGGACGACGACGGACAGCCGGTATCCGCGACGACGACGGGACGCCACGCCGTGGGACGCCGCACCGCCGTCCGCCGGGGTCTCGACCGGCTCTTCGGCGGCGAGCTGGGCGGCACCGTGGTCGTGGCCGCCCTCTGGGGCGCCGTGATCGCCGCCGCCGTCTGGGCCGCGCTGGCCGGCCTCGACAGGCTGTCGGACGCCCTGTGGGGCGGCCCAGGCCCCGCCGCGACCGGCGGGCTCGCCCGCGGCGCCTGGTGGCTCGTCGTCCTGCTCCCCGCCGCCGGCGGGCTCGCCTGCGGCCTCCTCGGCCGTCTCCTCGCACCCCTCGACGCCCCGGGCCTCGACATGGCCGACCTGATCGATTCGATCGGACGCCGCGGCGGGCGCG
>JAAZOP010000451.1 GCA_012797735.1 Myxococcales bacterium | reverse complement strand
CAAGCGCGGTTCGTCAGCAGCCTCATCCTTCCTGCCTGACACCTCTCGATCACCCGCCAACGGTTGATCGAACGATTCCGGAGTGCTTCGCCGCCCGGCGGGCCGGCTTCGGTCCGGACGCGACCGCGGGAACATTCGGCGAAGCCGCACGGCCGGCGAGAAGCGCGCCGCGAGGGCGAGCCCCGTGCGTCCCGCAGAACGGCGACGGCGCGGCGGCGCGGACCGTCGCGGTCGTGTCGCCACCGCCGGAATCGGCCGAGCGCGGTCCTAGCGCGCGAGGACCTCCCCGCCGAAGTACGGCTGGAGGGCCTTGGGGATGCGGACCGAGCCGTCGGCCTGCTGGTGGTTCTCGAGCAGCGCGAGCCAGGTGCGGCCGACGGCGAGGCCGGAGCCGTTCAGCGTGTGGACGAGGCGCGGTTTCTCCCCCTTGCCGGGACGGTAGCGGATCTTCGCCCGGCGGGCCTGGAAGTCGCCGAAGTTCGAGCAGGACGAGATTTCCCGGTAGGTCCGCTGGCTCGGCAGCCACACCTCCAGGTCGTAGGTCTTGGTGGCGCTGAACCCGAGGTCGCCGGCGCAGAGGGTCACGACGCGGTAGGGCAGTTCGAGCCGCCGCAGGATCTCCTCGGCGTCACGGGTCAGCGACTCCAACTCCTCGAAGCTCCTCTCCGGCTCGGCGAACTTCACCAGCTCGACCTTGTGGAACTGGTGCTGCCGGACCAGGCCGCGGACGTCCTTGCCGTACGAGCCGGCTTCGGCGCGGAAGCACGGCGTGAAGGCGACATACTTCACCGGCAGCGGCCCCTCGATCACCTCGTCGGCGTGGAAGTTGGTCACCGGCACCTCGGCCGTCGGCACCAGGAACAGGTCCTGCGGCTCGACGTGGAACAGGTCCTCCTCGAACTTGGGGAGCTGGCCGGTGCCGGTCATGGCGCTGCGGTTGACCAGGTAGGGCGGCATCATCTCGGTGTAGCCGTGTTCGCGAACGTGCACGTCGAGCATGAACTGGATCAGGGCGCGTTCGAGGCGGGCGCCGGCGCCGAGCAGCACGGCGAAGCGCGGGCCGGCCAGCTTCGCCGCCCGCTCGAAATCGACGATTCCGAGCTTCACCCCGAGGTCCCAGTGCGCCTGCGGCTCGAAGTCGAAGCTCCGCGGCTCGCCCCAGACGCGTTCCACGCGGTTGGCGGCCGAGTCGGCGCCTTCGGGGACCGACTCGTGGGGGAGATTCGGGACGCGCAGGAGCTGTCGCTCCAGTTCGGCCTCGACCTCGGCCAGTTGCGCCTCGAGCGCCTTGATCTCGTCGCCGTCGGCGCGGAGTTTCTCGCGCAGCGCGGCGAACTCGGGGCTCGCCTTGTCCCGGAAGGCTCCGAGGTTCTTGCTGGCGGTCTTGAGCTGCGCGCGGCGGTCCTCGGTCTGGCGCAGCAGGGTCCGGCGCCGGGCGACGACGGGTTGGATGCCGTCGAGCGAGGCGGCGGCGGCCGGGCCGCGGCGGGCGAGTGCCCGGAGGATCGGTTCGGGGTTCTCGACGACGAGCTTCGCGTCCAGCATCTCCTGCTCCCGTCCGGCGCGCCGCGGCGCGCCGCCGCGGCCGCGACCGGTGTCACGGCCCGTACTTGTAGAGGAAGACGAAGCGGTACGTCTGGTGCGGATGGTCGATCCGCGCGTACTCCGGCTGGCCCAGGTTCTGCTCGAGGCAGTCCTTGAACGCGCGGAACTGCTGCTGCCGCGCCTCGTCCGCACCCGCCACCGACACGCGGCGGCTGGCGGCGCCGAAATCGACGTCGAGCGTCACGGCGATGCGGGAAGGGCGCGGAACGTCGGCGAACGCCTTCTCGAAACACTGGGTCGTGGTCGATTCGGCGCGCGCCATGAACAGCTCGACGCCGCGGACGCGCCCGCACTTGTCGCGCTGCAACTCCACGCCGTCCGCTCCGGCGCACTTGCGCACATCGACCCGCTCGAGCGTCAGGCCGGACGGGACCGCCAGCGGCGGGGGCGGAGGAGGAACCGGTGTCGAAGCCCCCGCCTCGGCCGCGGGGGTCGGCGGCGAGGGTGGAGGCGTCGGGGTCGAAGTCCCGGCCTCGGCCGCGGGCGGCGGCGGAGCGGGCGCCGCGGTCCCGGCGTCCACGTCGGTCCGCAGGTCGGCGGCGGAGCCGGCGGTGGTGGCCGGCGTCGCCGCCCCCGCCTCGGGAGCCGCCAGCGGCCGGCTCGTCGCGGAGCGGTCCGTCCCCTCGGGACGGCAGACGAAGTAGACGAGGCAGAAGCCGACGGCCATCGAACCGAGGGCGACGGAGACGAGCGGCAGGGCACGGACCCGCTCGGCGGGCGTCGGTTCCCGAAGGTCCGGAGGGTCCGCGCGATCGCCGCCGCTGTCCCGTGCGCCGCTCACGGAGCGGATCGGTAGCGGAGTCGGCTGCGGGGGTCAAGAAGCGGACGCGGCGTCCCTCCGGGAACCGACGCCCTGCGGCGGGCCACGAACGGTCTGCGTTGTCGCCCCCGATCGAGGGTGTTATGCTCCGGGCGGCTCGCGGGAGGTGGGACGTGCCGGCATCCACGACGCTCCACGGTTCGGCATCATTGTTCCTGGCAGCCCTGGCGCAGCCGGCCGGCTCGTCCGGCGGCGAGCCGGACTTCGGTCTCTGGTTGTGGGTTCCGATCGTGGCCGTGGTGGCGGTGGTCACGCTGGCTGCGGTGAAGTACATCGGCGAAAAGCGGCGGGACCGCAAGACGCGCGAGATGATCGAGGAGTCGAACCGCGAGGGTCCGGTGCCGGACCTGCCGCCGGACTTCGAGGTGCCGCAGGTCATCCCGCGAAGGAGCAAGCCCGGCCGCCGACGGTAGGCCGGCACGCCGGGAGGACGGTTCATCGATGTCGATGCTGCTGGGGCTGCTCTCGACCCACCCCGACTGGCTTCCCTGCCTGCTCGACTCGCAGCAGGAGGTGTTGCGGGTGCAGGACCCGCCGCAGCCCGGCGGATGGGGCGTCGGCTTCTACCAGCAGGGGGAGGTGTTGCGGCGCCTGACGCCGCTCGAGCGCGCCGCGGGACCGCTCGAGTTCCGCCGGCTGGCGCACGACATCCGGAGCCAGGTGCTGGTGGGGCACGTGCGGCGAGCGAGTCCGGCGGCGCCGGCGACCGCGGCGAACACGCATCCGTTCCGCTTTCGCGAGTGGCTGTTCGCGCATCTGGGCAGCCTCCCGGCGTTCGGCGACGTGGCGCCGCGGCTGCAGCAGAACGTCCCGGAGTTCCTGTTGCGGAACATCGCGGGAGAGACCGACTCCGAGTTGCTGTTCCACGTGGTGCTGGCGCACCTGCACGAGCTGGGGGGGCTGCGAAACCCCGACGTCGCGGTCGATGCCGTCTGCGAGGCGATCCGGCGGGGCGTGCGGGAGGCGGACGATGCGGTCGTCGCCACGGGCGGCGAGCCGCCGGCGTTCGCGCTGGTGCTGACCAACGGGAGCTGCATGGCCGCGGCGAGCCGTGGGGAGCCGTTATGCATCGCGCAGTTCGACCGGCTGATCGATTGCCGGGACTGCGCGCAGGCGCGGCGCGACCGGTGCGAGATCCTGCGCAGCGAGCGTTCGGACCTGCGCGCCGCACTCGTGGTCGCCGGGTCGCGCCCGGTGCCGCCGCGCTACGAGACGCTGCCGGAGGAGTCGCTGATCGGGATCAAGCCCGACGCGACGGTTGAGGCGATCCCGCTCCGGCCCTCGGCGCTCGGCCTGTCGGGATTCTAGGCTGCGGGCCGGGCCCTAGGGCAGGCCGCCGGTCCCGGGCGGACCCGGGACGGGGGGCGTCGCGCCGGCCGTCCCCTGGAGCTGGTTGGTGATCTCGCGGAGCTGGCGGATCTTCTGCCACAACCAGCGCTTGTTCGGGTAGTTCTCGAACTTCTCCGCGAACTGGGAATACAGCGTGAGCGCCTTGTCGAACTGCCGCATCCGCTCGTGGCAGTCGGCCAGCGACAGGTGGTAGTCGTCGGCCATGTCGCGGTCGAGGTCCGACTCGATCAGGCCCTGGAGGATCGTGATCGCCTCCTCGCAGCGCCCCTCGGCCTTCAGCACCTCCGTCAAGGCGTACTGGACGCGCGTGACGTAGGGAGAGGCGCGGTCGAGGGCGATTGCCTGGCGGAGCTGGGTTTCCGCATCCGGCCAGCGCCCCTCGTGCATCGCCTGCAACCCGGTCTGGAAGTGCTCGAACGAAAGTCGGCTCTTGGCCTCCGCCACCACGTCCCGCAGGATCGTCCGTTCGTTCGGTGTCAGCTCCTCGTCCGTCTTCTCCGCCCGCAGCCGGTCCCACTGCGCCAGCACCTGCTCGAAGTTCTCGTTGCGGTAGAACTCGTACAGCGCCGAGATCGCGGCCTCGTCGCGCGTGGTCGCCGGCGCTTGCGGCTTCGCCGCCTCGACCTTCTTCCGCAGTTCCGCCTTCTCGTCCTCCAGCTTCGCAATCCGCTCCTCGTCCCGGTCGATCCGCACGTCGTACGCCATCTTCAGCCCGATGAAGATGAGCACGACGAAGATCGCGTAGGCGGCCGCCGAATTCCACAGCATCCGCCGTTCGTAGGTCTTCTGCTTCTTGGCGACCGTCTTGAGGTCGGCGCCGAGGGCGGCGGTGAGGTTGTTGGTGCGGATCACGAGCGATCGGATCTCGACGATCTCCTTCTTCACCTCGCGAATATCGTCGTCCATCGGCTGCATGACGCGGGGTGCATGGTAGCGGAAGGTCGGGGGGCCGGGCAAATGCCGCGCGTGGGCCTTGCCAGCGCGGCGGAATCGTTGTACCAATCGCGCCGGAACGGAGGGAACCCGTGTACGACAGCTCGGACATCCGCAAGAACCTCAAGATCCTGATCGACGGACAGCCCTGGGTCGTCGTCGATTTCCAGTTCGTCAAGCCCGGCAAGGGGACCGCGTTCACCCGCACGCGGATCAAGAACATGATCACCGGCGCGGTGCTCGACAAGACCTTCCGCTCCGGCGAGAAGCTCGAGCCGGCCGAGGTCGAGCAGGTCTCGGCACAGTACATGTACCACGAGGGCGATCAGTACTGGTTCATGGACAACACCAGCTACGAGCAGTTCGCCGTCTCCGCCGCCCAGCTCGGCGACCAGGCCCAGTTCCTCACCGAGAACCTCGTCGTCAACATCACGATGTTCCAGGGCCAACCGGTCGGAATCGAGTTGCCCACCTTCATCGAGGTCCAGATCACGAAGTGCGAGCCGGGCGTGCGCGGCGACACCGCCACCGGCGGCACGAAGCCCGCCACCATCTCCTCCGGCGCCCTGATCCAGGTTCCGTTCCACATCAACGAAGGGGACTGGGTCAAGGTCGACACCCGCGACGGCCGCTACGTCGAGCGGATCAACAAGCGCTAGCCCGGGCGTCCGCCCGCGGGGGTGGCTCGTGCGGGACCAGGGTTCCTTCCGCCAGACACGTTCCCGTCTGGAGTTGCGCGCCCGGGGCCTCGCCGCCGTCCGCTCGTTCCTCGACGCCCAGGGCTCGCTCGAGGTGGAGACCCCGCTGCTGCTGCGCGCCCAGGCGCCCGAACGGCACATCGTCGCGCCGGCGGTCCCCGGCGCCGGCTTCCTCGCCGCCTCGCCCGAACTCCAGATGAAACGGCTCGTCGCCGACGGCGCCGGCCCCATCCACCAGATCACCCGTTCGTTCCGCGGCGGCGAGCGCGGCCGGGTGCACCTCCCCGAGTTCACGATCGTCGAGTGGTACCTGCCGGGGGCGACGTACCGCGAGGCGATGGACCAGACCGAGGCGCTGGTACGATGGGTCGCCGAACGGCTCGCGACGTCCGGCAGCCCGCCGCGCTTCGATCCCGGCGTTCCGTTCGAGCGGCACCGGATTCCGGACCTGTTCGAGCGGCTGGCGGGTTGGCGTCCCGGGGCCGACGTCGACGACGAACGATTCGCGTTCGACCTGGTGGACAAGGTCGAGCCCGCGCTGCCGCGCGATCGCGGCGTGCTGGTCTACGACTACCCCGCCTCCCAGGCGTCGCTCGCCCGCCTGTGCCCCGGCGACCCTGCGTACGCCGAGCGGTTCGAGCTGTACCTCGGGGGGCTGGAACTGGCCAACGGCTTCACGGAGCTGTCGGACGCGGCGGAACAGCGGGCGCGTTTCGAGCGCGAGCGGGCGGCGATCGCGGCGCAGGGCCGCTCCCCCTACCCGCTCGACGAACGGTTCCTCGCCGCCCTCCCCCGCCTCGGCCTGTGCGCCGGCGTCGCCCTCGGTTTCGACCGCCTGCTCCTCGCGCTGACCGGACTCGAGGACATCGGCGAGGTCACGTCGTTCCGTTGGGAGGAAGTCTGAAATGCCGGCGACCGCGCGGCGACCCGAAGCCGGGACTGCGGCGCTCGCGATCCTTGCGCCGCTGCTCGCCGCGGCCGCGTCGTGCGGATCGCCGGCGGCGGCGCCGGTGCCCCCGGAGCCGGCCGCGGTCCATCGGACCGTCCTCCTGCGCCCCGGCGGCTTCTTCGTGCAGGTGCGGCTGGACCGCGTGCGGCGCTGGTTGCCCGCGGCGGGCGAGGTGGCGACGCTCGCCTGGACGCCGACGATGCCCGGAGCGGCGTGTCTCGTCGAACTGCTCTGGGCCGCCGACCTCGCCTCGGCCTGGTTCGCCACCACGCCCACCCTCGCGGCTCCGACCTCGGGCGCCGCACTGATCGAAGCCCCGGCGGTGCCCGAGGACCGGGTGCGCGGGTGGGCCGACTGCGTGCTCGCCGGTCTCGGCTCGGGCGTCGCGCGGCGGTCGGTCGCACCGCCCGCGACGGCCGCCGGCAAGCCGGTGGAGCCGCTGGAGTTCGTGGTCGGGACAGGCCGCTGGGCGGACGCCGGGATCGCTCCGCTGGGCCCGGGCCGCTGGGGCATCGTGGCGGGGGAGCCGTTCGAGACGTGGGCCTGGGAGCTGGCCGGTCGCGTCCCGACACCGGCCGCCGCCGACACCGGTCCGGCCGAGCGTGTGGCGGGCGCCGACGTGCAGATCGTGTGGCTCGACCCCGCCGCGCTGTCGGCGCTGTTGGTGGAGTTGACCGGGGGACTGGGCCCCGTCCCTCCACCCGAGGACCTGCGGGGGCTCGCGGCGGGCCTGTGGGTCGGCGACGACCCGCGGGCCGAGGCGTGGTTCGAGGCACGCGGGCCGGAGTCGGCGGCGGCGGTCACCGACACGTTGCGCACCGCCGCCGCGATGCTCCAGCTCGGCGTGTCCGTGCAGGCCGCGCAGCTCGGCGTCGCTTTCGGCGCGGACGTGCAGGAGCGGGTCGAGCAGGTGGCGTCGATCGCGGAGCGGGCGGTGTTCGAGACGCTCGGTGTGCTGTCCTCCGTGCGCCTCGACCTGACCGCCGACGACCTGGCGCGCGTGCAGGGGTTCGCCCTGGCCCTGGCGAGTCGCCGGTTGTCGGAGTAGCCGCGCTCCCGCGCCGGCCGGTCACTCGTCGCCGCCGGCCTGCTCCGCGCGGCGGAACTGCTCGAGCACCCCGGCGGCGCCGGGATTGGTCACGAACGAGCGTGCGACGGCGGGCGGGAGCGTCACGGCCCAGCTCCCGGCGCGCAGCGCCAGCCGCACGTGCTCCTCGGTCTTGATGCTGGCCACGAGCATCCGCGGGCCGCGGTCGCCGGCGATGCGCCGGACGTCCTCCAGCAGGCGCGCGGCACCCTCGTCGCCGGACGCCTGGGCCACGCGGCCGACGAACGGGATCAGCACGTCCGCGCCCGCCTCCGCCGCCAGCAGCGCCTGGCCCAGCGTCAGGATCGCGGTCGCCGCCGTCCGGATCCCGGCCCGGCGCAGCGCCGCGATCGCGGCGAAGCCGTGTTCGAGCGCGGGGATCTTGATCCACAGCCGGCCGTCGAGGAGCGCGGCGAGCCGTTCGGCCTCGGCGACAATCGCCGCCGTCTCGCCCCACGCCGCCTGGAGGAACAGCCGATCGATCCCCAGCCTCCGGCACCGCTCGACCGCCTGCTCGGCGGTCAGCGCCGCCCGGGCCAGGATCAGCGGGTTCGTCGTGACACCGTGGAACGCGCCGTGGTTCCACAGCGCGGGCAGCTCGTCCGCATCGATCGTGTCGAGAAACAGTCGCATCGGGCCGAGTATCCCCGGCAGAGCGCGCCCGATCAACCCTCGGCGCGCCTGCGGCGCGGACGGCGCCGCGCGGCCTACTTCGCCGCCGGCTCGACCTGCGAGGTGCAGGCGGAGCAGCGAGTCGCTCGCATCGGGATCTTGGTCAGGCAGAACGGGCACTCGCGCGTGTCGGGCGCCGGCGCCGGCTTCTTGAGCCGGTTGATCTGCTTGATCGCGAGGAAGATGACGAACGCGATGATCAGGAAATCGATCAACGCCTGGACGAACACCCCGTAGTTCAGGGTCGCCACACCGGCTTCCTTCGCCGCGGCCAGCGAGGTGTACCCCTGGCCGGACAGGTCGATGACCATGTCGGAGAAGTTGATCCCGCCGGTGAGCTTGCCGATCGGCGGCATGATCACGTCGTTGACCAGCGAGGAGACGATCTTGCCGAACGCGGCGCCGATGACCACGCCGACGGCCATGTCGATCACGTTCCCCTTGACGGCGAACTCCTTGAACTCCTTCATCATGCCCATCGCGAGTCCTCCTTCCGCCACCCAAGGGTGCGGTTCGCCGTCCCCACATAGCACAACAGCGAGCGAAGTCCAGCCGGTGGTCGCTGTTCCTCCCGGCCCCGCGACCCGTCCGCCGCCCGGGCTCTTCCGCATGCCGTCCCTGCAGCCGGGGCGATTCCTGCCGCCTCGTTCGCGGGCCGGAGGGAGGCGCGGGAACGCGGTTCGTGATACCGTGGCGCCGCCGTGGACGACGCCAGGACCGGCCTGCTGGGTGTTCCGCGCGAGACGCTCGAGTCCTGCGTCGCGCGACTCGGACAACCGCGCTACCGGGCCGACCAGGTCCTGGGTTGGGTCTACGCCCGCGGGGTCGTGGATCCCGCCGCGATGACCGACCTCCCGCGAGCGCTGCGCGAGGCGCTGGCGGCCGAGTTCGGCCCGCAGCCCGACACGCGCCCGGGCGCAACCGAGACCTCCGCGGACGGCACGGTCAAGGTCACCGTGGGGCTGGCCGACGGCGCCGCGACCGAGGCGGTCCTGATCCCGGAGACCGGCGACGAAGCCGACGACGAGGCGCCGGCGGACGATGCTCCGGCCTCGGGTTCCGTCCGGCAGGCGGGGCGTTCTTCTCGTCCCGCTCCCGCCGCCTACACGCTCTGCCTGTCGTCCCAGGTCGGCTGTGCCTTCGGCTGCGCCTTCTGCCGGTCCGGTTCGCGCGGCCTCGTCCGGCACCTGGCGGCGCGCGAGATCCTGGCGCAGTTCCACTGGGCCCGCGCGTTCCTCGCCGGCCGCGGGAACATCGCGCGTCTCGTCCTGATGGGGATCGGGGAGCCGCTGCACAACCTCGAAGGGGTGCTGCCGGCGCTGCGACTGCTGTCGGACCCGCGGGCCGCGGCGTTCTCGGGGCGGCGGGTGACCGTCTCCACCGTGGGGCTTCCCGAGGGGATTCGCCGGCTGGGGGACGCCTTCGGAGGAAGGATCGCGTTGGCGTGGTCGCTGCACGCCGCCGACGAGGACACCCGGCGCCGGCTGCTGCCGGTGGCCGCCCGGCGGCCCGTCCGGGAGACGCTGGAGGCGCTGCGCGACCATCCGCTCCCCCCCCGCCGGCGAATCACGGTCGAATGCGTGCTGGCCGGCGACGTCAACGACACCGAACGGCACGCCCGCGACGTCGCGCGGCTGCTGGGCGGGCTGCGCTGCAAGGTGAACCTGATCCCGTTCAACCCGTGGCGGGAGCCGACCGGCGCGGCGGGATCGGCGACCACGACCGACGGGGAACCGCTGCGCCCGCCGGAGCCGGAGCGGGTCGAGGCCTACCGCCGGGTCCTGGCGGCGGCGGGGCTCTCGGCCTTCGTGCGCAAGCCCCGCGGCGCCGACATCCTCGCCGCCT
>JAAZOP010000450.1 GCA_012797735.1 Myxococcales bacterium | reverse complement strand
GTTGATCGCGATGTCCGGCGGCCGACCGAGCGCGGCCTCGATGCCGATGGAGGCACCACCGCCCCCGGCGAAGTTGTCCACCACCAACTCGCCCGGCAGGCCGTAGGACGCGCGGATGATGGGCGGACGGGTCACGACGCCGCCCTCCCCGCCTGCACAGCCCGCACCACGTCCACGGGTTCCGGGAACAGCGCGGCCAGCGCCGCGCACGCCGCGTCCGCCTCGTGCTCCGTCAGCGCGCCCCACTCACCGCTGCAGCGTCCAGCCGCCGTCTCCCACACCCGCCGCTTGTTCGCCTCGCGCGCCTCCTCCCGGGCCCGCTCGGCCGCCCGCTTCTCCTCGCGGCTGGCGCCCTTCGGGGCCGCCTTCGGCAACGGGATCGGCTTCGGCACGCCGAGTCGGCGGTGGATCTCCTGCGGCGTCCACTGGACGATCGGGATCACCCCATCCTCACAGCAGACGACGGCCGTGGCGTAGCCGAACGCCTGGCGGGCCGCGGAGGCGGCGTTCTGGTGCTGCGAGAACGCCTCGAGGACGGCGATGTCCGGCCGCGGGTCAACGAGCGCGGCTATGACGTGCCGGCGGATCTCGCGGATGCGCCGCAGGTGGTCGTCTACGACGAGGAGACGCCGCTTCTTCGGGGTCGGCGCGGTCTTGACGGTCATCCACCGGACGAGTCGCACCCCGACCGGTCCGTGCTCGACGAGCGCCAAGCCGGTGGCCGTGTAGCCGGTGTCGATCCCCAGGATGCGGACGGTCACGACCGCACCTCCCACGGCAGGTCGAGGTGCTGGCGGCCGTCGAGCGCCGGCTTCTCGATGACACTGGGCGCCTTCCGCCTGCCGTTGCTCGACCAGATGTCGGACGTGGTTCGCATCTCGGCTGGCATCTGCTTCAGGTAGTAGGTGCACCCCGCTGCCGCGCACTGGTCCCGCACCGACTGCGCCCAGCCGATGTCGAAGGGGCGGCGGCGCGGGCCGGACTCGCAACCCTGGATCACCCAGCCGATGCGCGGACGGTCCAGGGCGTTGAAGTCCACGGGGCCGATCTGCGGCTCGAGGCTGACGCCGGTGCAGCCGCGGATGCGCAGCAGCTCCGGTACTCGCTCTTCGGCCCGCTCCTGGTCCTCGACGGAGACCATCCACCAGACGTTCGCCGGTGACGGACCGCCCATCGCCTCGAGCATGTCGGCCATCCGCTTCGCGCGCTTCGTCGGCACGACGAAGATGTGCTGCGGGCACCGCACCATGAACGCGAACGCCGCCAGGATGAAGTCGTCCCGGATTCGCTCGTGGAACAGGTCGCCGAGGCAGGCGACGGCGATCACCGCCGGCTTCCGAAGGCGGAGCGGCTGGTCGAGCCGCTCGGGGTGCTCGGTCGGGGTGAAGTCCCACCGCCAGCGACGGTGCAGCGCCGCACTCCAGCAGTTCGCGCAGCCCTCCGAGACCGGTGAGCAGCCGGTGACCGGGTTCCAGGCGTGCGTGGCCCCGGTGATGTTCGAGCGGTTCACGGCGCCCCCTCCAGCACCTCGACGCGTCGGCGGAGGTCCGCCAGTTGGTCGCGGAGCGCGTCGGTGTCGGCCCTGACGGCCGCGATCTGGTCGGCGAGGATGCCGGTGGTGTCGCGGATGCGCGTGTTCGTCCAGTCCGTCTGCTCGCGGAGGTCGGCTGCGGCGTCGGCGGCGACCTCCTGCTCGCGGACGATGGCGGCGGCCTCGGCGGCCGCCACCGCGGCGAGGCAGTCCGAGGCCACCTGCTGGATCTCCGGCCCGCAGGTGCAGCGCTGGTCGAGGTCGACGCCCTCATCGACGCACCCGACGAGCAGCCAGGCGGCGGCGACGAGACTACCGCGCGACATCGCCGTTCGCCTCGGGCCGTCGGCGGTGCCGGAAGGTCACGGTCTCCTCACCGACCGTCACGTCCAACTGGTCGCCGTTCGGCAGGCTCTGCTGCCGGGGCTGCACCTCCGCCATGTCGTGGATGCCACGGATGGCGGCATCGGCGATCTGCACGCTATCGAGCAGGATCGTCCGCACCGCCTCGGCATCGCTGCCGTTGGCAGCCGCCAGCAGAGCGCCCCGCATGGCGGTGGCTGCCTCACCGAGCTTCTTGACCTCGTCGGTCATCGCCTTGATGTCCTCGGTCATGATGATTGCGGCCATGTTCGTCACCTCCAGCCCGCCGCCGCCCCGAAAGGGACGGCGGAGGCGCTACCCGCCCGAGGGATGCGTGGGCGGACAGCCTTGCTCCGGTGCCGCCTGTTCCTGCGCCGGCGGCTTCGCGCAATCGTTGTGCGTG
Source organism: Myxococcales bacterium (assembly GCA_012797735.1). Taxonomy (GTDB): domain Bacteria; phylum Myxococcota_A; class Polyangia; order DRWM01; family JAAZOP01; genus JAAZOP01. The sequence goes on along the minus strand of JAAZOP010000450.1, from coordinate 1,425 downwards.
CCGTCGCCTGCCCGGGGACCCAGACCCCGCGGCGAGTCGGCTCGCACGTCATCGGCCCACGGCATCGGTGCAGCCGCGTCGGCGGCGGGGCGCTCCTCCCGCCGGTTCTCGACGCGGCAGATCTCCACGGTGCGGTCGTTGATGCAGAGCGGATCCGTCATCCTCCCACCTCGATCCGCCCGTCGTGAACGCGCACTCGCACGTCGGCCATTTCCACGATCTGCGGAGAATGCGCCACGAACAGCAGTTGATGGACCCGGCCGACGCGGAGGAAGGCCCGCAGCATGGCGAGGTAGCGTTCCGCGTTCTCCGGGTCGAGCGCCCCGACGGTCTCGTCCCGGATGACCGTACCGAGCGCGACGCCGGCGGCCTGGGCGTGAAACAAGCCCACCGCCAGCCCCAGGGCCTCGCCGACGATGACCTTCTCCCCGCCGCTCAGGTCTTCCCCGTTCCCCTCGCGGCCGCGCTCGTTGTCGCAGACCACGATGTCGAACGTCTCCTTGACGCCCTTTCCGTCGGCCTTCGCCGCCTGCGTTTCGAAACGCAGGCGGAATCGCGGGCCGTAGGCCTCGGCCAGCAGTTCGTTCGCGAGCGCGCTCACGCGCGGGCCCGCGGCATCCAGCTCGAGCGCCTGGACGCCCTCGCGCCCGAGACCGCGCGCGAGGAACCGCCAGTCGGCCAGGTCGCGCTCGAGCGGCGCGACGCTGGCGACGAGCTGCTCGGCCTTCTCCTGCGCTGCGCGCGCCGCATCCAGCTGCGTCTCCAGCACCGCCACTTGCCTGCTGGCGGCGCTCGCGGCCGCGTCGGCGGCGCTGGCCGCCTCTGAAGCGGAGGCGACAGCAGCCTCAGCTGCGCCCACTGCGGCCATGTCCACCGCAGGCACGGCGGCCCGGAGGCGATCCGCTTCCTCCCTGGCCGCCGTCATCTGCTCCTGCAGCGAGGACAACATCGTCCTCGCGGACGCTGCGGCGGCCTCGGCGCGGACCAGCGCTTCGCTCCGGTCCCTGGATCTGAGGTCTGCGAGGGCGGCATGCGCGGCCTTCCACCGGCGTCGCAGATCGTCGGCCGCCGCCCGCTTCGCCGCAGCCTCCGCCCTGGCGGCATCGTGCTCTCGTCCCGCCTCCGCCAGCAGATCGCGCGCGCTCGCGCAGGCGCGCTCGAGGCTCGCCCCGTCGCCCAACCGCTCGATCTCGGCCTGCGTGCGGCGCACCGTCTCAAAGTGCCCGAGGAGGGCGGGGCATGTCGCCCGCCGCTCATCGGACAGCATGCCGGCGCAGGGCACACCGGCGCAGGCGGCCTCGGCCCGCGCGCACCCGTCCCGGGCCCGCTGGAGGTCTTCCTGCAACTTCGCCATGGCACGGATGGCTTCCGCTTCGGCTTGCTGCGCCGCCCGGAACGCCTCGGCGGCAGCGGCCTCCTCCAGCG
>JAAZOP010000449.1 GCA_012797735.1 Myxococcales bacterium | reverse complement strand
CGGCGCGAGCCGGGCGACCGGCGCGGGCGCCTCGCCCTGCCGCAGTCGCGCGAGCACACGGTCGCCGAACCCTTCCGGCACCCTCGCCGGTCCGGCCTCGCGCAACGCGGCGCGCAGTTCGCGCATCTGCCCGAGGACCCGGCGCGACCGCGGGTCCAGGTCCGTATCGGTCGCCGGGTCCGCTTCGACCCGCTCCGCCAGCGCGGCCCGTTCGTCGAGTCCTGGATCTTCGGTCGCCGCCTCCGGCCTGGTCTCGATGTCCTTTCGTTCCGTCATCGTCGGCCTCCTCCGGGTTCTCGCGGCCCGGGGTCGGCAAGCCCTCTGACAGCGTCCGCGCGGAAGCGTTCCCGGCCGGTGGGGGTCACGGCGTTTCTTCCTCCTCGGCCGGCTGGTCGCCGAAGACGATCCGGTGCAGGGCGGCGCGCGCGCGGTAGATCCGGCTCTTCACGGTTCCCTCGGGAACGCCGGTGATCTCGGCAATTTGCTCGTAGCTCAGCCCCTCCACCTCGCGCAACACCAGCGCCTCGCGGAACTCCTCCTCGATCCGTCCCAGCGCCTCGAGCGCCTTGGCGGCCATTTCGCGGGCCGAGCTTTCCTGGTCGGGGCGTTCGACGCGTCCCACGGTGGGGAAGTGGCCGTCGTCGGCCGCCTTGGGTTCCCAGCCGGGGTGGGCGTCCCAGGCGACCTTCATCCCCTGGCGGCGGCGCTTGAGGTACTTGATGTGGTTCTTGACGTGGTTGACGGCGACGCGGAAGAGCCAGGTGGAGAAGAGCGAGTCGCCGCGGAAGGAATGGATCGAGCGGAGGAGGCTGACGAAGACGTCCTGCGCCACGTCCTCCGCCTCGTGGCGGTTCCCGAGCATGCGGTAGGCGATGGTGAAGACGCGGTGTTCGTAGAGCCGGAACAGTTCGCGGTACGCCTGGTCGTCGCCGCGGCGGAGGCCTTCCACGAGCGCCTGGTCGTTCTCGTGCACGGGCCACGGTTCCTCGAGCCGCCGCACGACGGGCTTGGTCGTCGCGGCGCGGCTCTTGTTTCCCGGAGGGCATCTTCGCATATACTCGCCGCCCGTGGAACGTCCGGCGTGCGGCGGGGCTCGGGCGGGCGGGGAGCCGGGGGAGGGAAGGCGGGGAGGCGAGGCGATGACCAGGCGGGGTTGGTGGATCGCGGGGATGCTGCCGGTGCTGGCGGTCGCCATCGGCTGCCGGAAGGGCGAGGCGTTGCCGGAGGTGCCGGGGGCGAAGCACGTCGTGCCGTTCTCGGCGGTCTGGCTGTTCCGCGAGACGCCGGTCTCGACGCGGGAGTTCGAGGACGAGGGGCGGCGGTGGAAGGCGCCGACCTCGCCGCGTTTCGACGAGGGGGTGTTGCGGTCGCGGGTGTTGCCGGACGGCACGCGGGAGTTCCTCGAGTTTCCGCCGAAGATGGCGTTCCGCAACCGGGGCGACGACTGCGGTCCTTCCTCCGACCGCCGGATCTGTCCGCTGGCCTGGGACGCCGCCGAGCTGACGCTGTGCGGCCGTCCGTTCGTCGGCCAGCTCGAGCTGGTCGACGACCAGCTCGGGCACGCCGCGCTGATGGTCTGCCGGCTGATGGTCCCGGCGCATCCCGCGGAGGACGGCGCGTGGGTCGGCACGGAGCGCGATTGCAGCCGGGCCCGCCGGGTGCCGCTGGCGACCCTGCATCCGCAGGACTTTTCGTTCCGGGTCGGGGACACGGCGCTGGTTTCGGACTCCGGGGCGGCCCACGACCGGAAGATCTGCGAGCAGTTGGCGGAGTTGCTGGCGGAGCCGTCGCCACGGCCTCCGGCAGCCGTCGTGGCGGCGCCGGATGCGTCGGGGAGCGGCGGGGCGGCGGCGGCGCCGGACGGGTCCGGGGGGCCTGCGGCGGAGGTCGCGGCGGTTCCGGCGGGCGAGG
>JAAZOP010000448.1 GCA_012797735.1 Myxococcales bacterium | reverse complement strand
GCGCGGCCGGCGACGCGTCCGGCCGCCGGCCCGGGGGCCGGGAGGAGCGGCAGGCGCCGAGCGTGGCGACGAGCGTCGTGACGAGCGCCGCGGCGAGTCCCCCGCGGGCGACGATCCGACCGTGCATCGCTGCCTCCATCGGACGGCGATGATAGCCGCCCCACCCGGAAGCGCAAGCGCGAGAGCGACGCCCCCGGCGCGTTTGGTCGCGGCCCGCGCCCGTGTTACCGTCCGGTTCCGCCGGGGACGGAGCGGAGCGTCGGTGTGAGGCAGTCCAGGAACAGCGGAAGCAGGCGCTCCGGGCGCGGGAACCCCGCCGAACTCGACCGCTTCCGCGTCCCGATGAACTTCCCCTGGCTGATCGGCGTGTACCTGGGGGTCAACGCCGTGCGCGACGCCTACGCGCTGGTCGATGGGCCCGACTGCGCGCTGTACAAGGCGCACTTCATCCACGGACGGCACGACGCGGCCTCCACGCTGCTCGACGTCGGCGGGCGCCACCGCATCGCCTTCACCAACGTCTGCTCCCGCGGCGTCGTCCGGCACCACGACGAGGTCGTCGCCCGGCATCTGCGGGTGCTGGACGCCCTGCCCGGGTCGGGCCTGCTGCTGGCCACGGCTCTGCCGATGTGCTCGGTCACCGGCACCGACTACGGCCGCATCCTCCGCGACCACCGGTCCGAGTTCCGCAAGCCGGCGCTGGAGGTCCGTCCGTCCTCGCTCCTCGGTGACTGGCTCGACGGCTACGCGGCGACGCTCGAGGCGCTGGCCCGCGGCCTCGACCTCGACGGCGGCGGCCGGCGCCGCCGGACCGCCGCCGTCGTCGGCTACCTGTGGGACCGGAACGAGGGCGACCATCGAGGCAACCTGGCCGAGTTGCGCCGCATCTTCGGCGCCCTCGACCTGGACCTCGTCTCCGTCTGGCTCGGCGGGGGGTCCGCGGAAGATCTGCGCCGCGCGGGAACGGCGGAACTGGTCGTCTCGCTCCCCTACGGACGGCGGGCCGCGCGGACCGTCGCCCGGCGGACGGGGGCGCGGCTGGTCGAGGCGGACCTGCCGTTCGGGCTGCCGGCCACCGCGGCCTTCGTGCGTCGCGTCGCGGAAGCGGCCGGGCGCGGGGCGCGCGGCGAGGCGTTTCTCGACGGCGAACTGCGGCGCGTGGTGCCGCGCCTGCGGTCGGTGCTGGACCCGCTGTTCCTGCACCGGCGCGTGGCGTTCGTCGGCGACCCGCACCGGCTCGCCGGATTCTGCGACCTCGCCGACGACTGCGGCATGACCCTGGTCGGCGCGATCGTGACCGGCCGGCCGGGGCACGGCGGCGCGCGGGAGGGTCGGACCGTTCTCTTCGAACCGCCCGAGGACGGGGTCGAGGCCGGGCGGGTGCTGGGCGCCGCCGACTTCGTCGTCGGCAGCCGCGCGACGCGCGGCCTGCTGGCCGAGGCCGGCCCGCATCCGCAGTATCCGTGGTGGGTCGAGTTCGGCTTCCCGTCCTACGAGCACCACGCGCTTGTCGAACGGCCGTTCCTCGGCTGCGACGGCGCCCTCGCGCTCGTCGAGCGGATGGCGGACTGCCTCTACCGTCTCGACGGCTCGCGCCGGTGAGCGATCAGGGCGATTTCCGAGACGCGGTTCCACGGGATGCGCCGGTGCACGCGCAGCCACTCCCGTACGGTGAGGGTGTGCACGCGGTTGGCGAGCGGGAACCGGCGCTCGTCGGTCTTCGTCAGGTCGAAGAACACGCTGACGCGGCGGTCGCCGCCGCCGCCGGCCGCGAGCCGCCGGAGGCAGTCCGGCAGGTCCGCGACGGGGAGGAAAATCACGACGGGTTCGTCGTGTCGGGCGAGCGCGTCCCGCATCGCGGGCGCCGTCCTGCCGCCCGCCGGCCGGCAGAAGAAGGCGAAGGTGAACGTGTTGCAGGTCTTGCCGGTCCACTCGACGCCGCTCGCCGAGAGCAGCGCCGTCAGCGCCGACGGCCCCGCCAGCGGGACGATCGGCACGCCGCGCGCGCGGAGGCGCTCGACGACCCACGCTCCCGGGTCGCAGAAGCAGGGGGCCCCGCCGCTGGCGAGCAGGCCGACGTCCTCGCGCTCGAGCGCGTCCCGCACCCGGCGCTCGAACGCGGCGTTCGGCTCAGACGGCAGGCGCAGCAGGCGCCGCGCCGGCGCGCCTTCGGGCAGCACGCGGGCGAGTTCCCTCCGCGCCGTCGCCGGGTCTTCGACCAGCAGGACACGCAGCCGCTGCAGCCGGCGCAACGTGTTGACGGTCAGGTCCCCCCGGTCCCCGACGTGCCAGGGCAGCAGGAACAGACGGCCCGTCATCCACGCCCCCTCTTTCCGCCCGGCGCGCCCTCGAACCGGTAGAATCCGGGGCATTCCGGCGCGAACGGGCAGTCGCGGCAGCGCCGGTCGCGCCGCCGCCGTCCGGCCAGCCAGGCCTGCAGGTTCACGCCCGCCTCGCCGACGAACACCATCGCGCGTTCCGCCTTGCCGAAGTCCGCCAGGGCGAAGCGCTCGCGGCCGGGCAGCAGGCAGGGCGGCGCGTTGACGACCTGGATCTCGAGTCCGGGGGGCGGGCGGTCGAGGAGCCGGCCGAGGTCCCGGCGCAGGGCGCGCTCCGACGGGACGTGGGAGGCGCGCGCCCGGCCGAACGGCGTGACGATCTGCACGTTCCAGCGCCGCACCCCGAGACGCGCCAGCCGGCGCCCCAGGGCCGGGAGCGCGCCGAGGTTCCGGCGCACGACGGTGGTGTTGACCGCGACGCGGACCTCGTCGCCCGCCGCGGCGAGGAGGTTGCGCAGGCCCGCGACGGTCTGGCGGAAGCTGCCGGGGGCGCGCGTCAGCGCCTCCTGCACGGCGCGGTTCGGCGCGTGCAGCGAAACCAGCACGTCGGTGACCCCCGCGCGCACCAGCGCGTGCGCCACGCCCGGGAGGCTGAGGGTCCGGCCGTTGGTGGTCACGGCGATGCGGCCGTAGCCGAGCGCGCGGGCCTCGGCGACGACCGCGGTCAGGTCCGGGTGCAGCGTCGGCTCGCCGCCGTCGATGTCCAGCAGGTCGCAGCCGCGCCGCCGATGGCGGCGCAGGGCGGCGAGCACGTCGGCGGTCCGGGCGTCGCGGGCGGGCCGGTCGCCCACCGCGCAGAACACGCAGTGGTTGTTGCAGCGGTAGGTCAGGTTGACGATCACCTTGCGTTCGCCCGCCGCGTCGGGTGCGCCGAGCGCGGCGGCGGCGCGCCGCAGGAACGCGCGGTCGAACGCGCGCGTCGCGAGGCCGCCGTGCTGGAACGCCGCGTGGAGGTCGGTCGCGCCGGCCGCGGCCGGGCGGACGCGGCGCGCCAGTGCGGTGCCGGGCAGCGGCGTCGCGAACTGCAACAGCGGCTCGGCCCCGTACTCGCGGCGCAACCGCGCGAGGAACCGGACCGTGCGCGCGATCTCGCCGCGCCGCTCGCCGGGAACGCCGATCATCCCGTGCACCTGCAACGGCAACCCCGCCCCGCGGCACCACCCCGCGACCCGCTCGACGGCCGCGGGATCGAGACGCTTGCGGAGGACGTCGCGCTGGACCCGCGGGCTCGCGCTCTCCAGCGACACCTTGAGCGTCGAGACGAGCGGGCGCAGGCGCCGCACCTGGCGCCGCTCCAGCCGATCCGCGCGCAAGCCGTTGGGGAACTCGAGCCGCAGATCGAGCCGTTCGGCCAGGGCGAGCAGCCGGTCGAACCGACGCGGGGCGAGGTTCGCCAGCTCGTCGAGGATCACCAGGCGGCGCAGGCCGAGGTCGCGGGCCCAGCCCGCGACCGCCCGGGCGATCCGCGGCCAGGGAAACGCCCGCACCTGGCGCCGCGGTTCCGGCAGGCCGGGGTTCTTCGAACAGAAGATGCAGTCGTAGGGACAGCCGCGCGCCGTGACCAGCGGGAGCGTCTCGGCGGGCTCCGCCGGGAACGGCCCCGGTCGCCACGGCGACCCCAGCACGCGCCGCAGGAAGCCGTAGACCGCCGGCGCGTCGAGCAGCTCGTAGGCGGGGAGGGGGACGTCGTCGAGCGGGAAGGGGACGCGGTTCTCGCGGACGGCGCGCGGCGGCCGGCGGCCTTCCTCCAACTCGCCGGCCGCCTCCGCCAGAAGCCGTTCGGCCTCGTAGCGCAACAGCAGATCGAGGCGCGGGTTGGCGCGCAGCAGGGCCGCCCCGTCGTACTCGATGTAGTGCATGCCGCCGGCGACCAGGTCGGCGTAGACGAGCGTCCCGGCGGCGGCGGGCGTCTCGCGCAGCACGCGATCGAGCCACGGGCGGCCGGGGGCGGCGGTGAGGAACGGGCTGCCGGCGACGAGGGTCAGGTCGGCGCGCAGGCGCCGCAGCCGGTCCAGGAACGCGCGCGCGGGACGGCCGAGCCAGGCGTGGTCGTCCCGGCGCAGCAGGCCGGCGTCGGGCCCGGCCAGTCCGTCGAGCAGTTCGACGCGCCAGCCGCGGGCCAGCAGCACGGCGGCGGCCTGGCAGGCGCCGAGGTGGGTCAGCCACGGGTAGTCGATGAAGTGCGGCGAGAGACGCAACGGCGGCAGCACGACCACGGCACGGCGTCCGTGGGGCGCGGGCCGGGCCGCCGGCTCCGCCCGGCGTGGACCGGGTTCACGACGGACGGCGGTCACGCGCGGCGGGCGCCCTTCTTCGCCCGGCGCGGCGGGGCCGCGGCCGGGCGCGCCTTGGCGCGCGGGGAAGGCCTGCGCGGCCTGCGCGGCTCGAAGACGCTCGAACGGTCCCGTACTTCGGTCCACCGCCGGAACAGGTCGGGCAGGCCGGGTTCCGCCAGGCGCTGGAACAGGTAGTCGAGCATGCCGAGCATCATCTTGCAGCGGTCGTTGGTCGCGGGCCGGGCCACCAAATCGCCCTGCTCGATGTAGTTGTAGACCGGGCAGACGCCGCAGTACGGCGCGTAGGCGCAGTCGGCGCACCCCGGCAGGCACTCGAGGCACGACGAAACGCAGAGCGAGCCGACGGTGGGGTGGGCGATGAGCTCGGCGTAGCCGTGCCGGTGCACGTCGCCGATGCAGAACAGGTCGTCGCCCATCGCGCCGACCATCCGGCCCTCGTCGCACGTGTAGACGCGCCCGTCGTGGTTGTACGCGAGCTGTCCGATCGCGGCGCCGCAGGGCGAGCGGAGATCGGCGTAGTTCGGGTTGTCGTCGGTGAGGATGCGGGTCAGCAGCAGGGAGGCCATCTTCTCGGCCATCTCGACCCCCTGCCGGTTCAGCTCGATGATGTGGTCCAGCGCCCGCGTCCAGAAGCGCAGGAACTCCTCGGCCGTGTACCCCTCGCGGGCCCAGATCTTCCGGCCCATGCCGAACGGGTTGAGCGGCCGCAGGTGGATCACCTTCTGGCCCATGCGCACGTACTCGTCGACGATCGCCTCGGGCTGCGCCAGCGACCCGCGCGAGACGGTGACGAGGGCGTTGACGTAGGCCAGCGACGGGTCGAGACGGCGCCGGCGGTAGGCGGCGTCGAAGCGGGCCATCGCGGCGCGCGTCCGGCGATGGCTGTCGCCGCCGGCGATGCGGCGGTGCCGGTCGTGCAACTCCGCGGGGCCATCGATCGAGGTGCACACCGCGACGCCCTGATCGACGAGCCACTCGATCTGCGCCGGCGTCAGCGTGGAGAGGTTGCTGACGAGGCTGAACCAGAGGCGCCTGGAGCCGCCGGCGACGCGGCGCCGCCCCTCCTCGACGAACCAGCGCAGCACGGGGAAGTTCAGCGCCGGCTCGCCGCCCTGGAACTCGATCGTCAGGTCCGGCGCGGGGCTCGCCAGGATCACGTCCAGCACGCGCGCGGCGGTGTCGAGGCTCATGTCGAAGCCGGCGCGCTTCTCCGGCTGGCGGCTGGCGTGGCAGTAGGTGCAGGCGTGGTTGCAGCGCAGCGTCAGCACCACGATGTGCAGCGTCGGACCGACCTGCAGGTGCCCGCTGCGCCGCCGGATCCGCTCCACCACCCGCGCCTCGGTCTCCGGGTCGTGCAGCATGTTGCTGCGCGCCAGCTCGGCCCAGACCGGATGACCCGGCTTCAAGGTCCCCGCCGCCAGCGCCTCGAACGGCGCCCGGTCGAGCCACAGGTAGTCGCCGGCGTCGTTCGTCAGCAGCACGCGCCCCCCCACCTCGCGCCAGCGGACCGGCATCAAGGCGGGTCTGCGGTCGGGAACAGCACCTCGGCGCTTCATGACTCCACCATCAAGCAGGAAAGGGCGTAGTTGGCGAACTCGCCGGGCAGCCGGCCGGCGGCGGCCGGGTCGACGCTCGAAAACCGGACCGCCCAGCGCTTCCCCTCGCGGCGCAGATCGATCGCGGCGAGGTGGGCGAAGGCCCGGCGCGTCCGTTCGAGCGCCTCCTCGGTGTAGACGTCGGCGTCGAGCCGGAGCGCCGGGGGCGCCGCCCGACTAGCGCTTCTTCGGCTGGCCGGAGCGCTTCTTCGGCTTGTTCTCGCGCTTCCCACCGTACTTCTCCTCCCAGGGCACGGCGATGCCGAGGGGATCGTCCTGGAAATCGAGCGGATCGGAGGCGGCCGCGGGCGCCGACGCCTCGGCCGCCAGCGCGTCGTCCGCCGAGAGCAGCGCCCGCCCGACGATCGCCGCCCGCAAGCCGTCGGTCCGCTCGGCGACCTGCCGGCGCACGAGCTGGTGCAGCAGCTCGTTGCGGAACTCCCCGGCCAGCGCCTTCCGCTCCGCGGGCGCCGTCGGTTCCTTGCTCTCGAGCCGCACCGACAACCGTTTGCCCGGCCGCGTCTCGACCAGCACATAGCAGCGGTCGATGAACCGATAGGCGGCGGCCAGCCCGACCGGCCGGGGGAACACCGCCTCGTCGAGCGTGACCTCGACGCCGTTGGCCTTCTGCACGACCTTGGGATCCATGCGCGTCACACCTTCCGGCGGGCGGCGCGGCCGCCGCCCCCGCCGCCGGAAGCTGGCACGCACCCCGGGGGGTGTCAAGGACGGCCGGACGGCCGTGCCGGCACGACGGCGATCCCACGAGGCGCGCGCCGCCGGTCGCCCGGCCGGTCTCCCGCCGGCCTTGCCACGCCCCACGCGACGGCGGCAGACTGCGACCGACCGAGGGAAGGAGGGTCGGACGATGTGGAAGTGGACGTGGGTGGCGCTCCTGGCGGCGCTGGGTTGCGGCTCCCGGGAACCGTCGGGCGGGGGCATCGAGCCGCGCGAGCCGGCCGGCGGAGGCGGAGCGACGGCGACCGAGGGCGGCGGGACCGTCGGCGCGTCGGGGGCTCCCGGCGCCGTGGGCGCGACCGAACCCGGTCTCGCCGGCGACTCGACCGCCGCCGCCGAGCCGCCGGGCGATCCGTGCGCCGCGCTGGGACGCGTGATGTGCGAGTTGCAGGGTCTCGAGGGGGAGCGGTGCGCGGCGTTGCAAACCCGGGTCTTCGAGAAGGGCGCCGACTACTGCACGACGCGGCTCCCCGACATGCGGGCGCAGGTCGAGGTCGCCCGGGCGTTGCTGGCCGAGGAGGTTCCGCCCGGCGAGGAGATTCCGGTCCGGACGGTCTGCCCCGCGGCGGAGCAGGTGACGACGCCGGCGACGCCGGACCCCGAGCGCGGCGAGTTCACGCTCGAGGAGGCGCTGGCGGGGCTCGCGGGCGGCGGGCCGTTGCGGGCGCGCATCGTCACGCGGGTCGGGACGATGGACTGCGAGTTGTTTCCGGACCGGGCGCCGCGGACCGTCGCCAACTTCGTCGGCCTGGCTCGCGGCCTGCGGCCGTTCTGGGACCCGTGCCGCCAGGAGTGGCGGCGGGCGCCGTTCTACGACGGCCTGCTGTTCCACCGGGTCATTCCGGGCTTCATGATCCAGGGCGGTGATCAGATCGGCACCGGCAACGGCGACGGCGGCTACGAGTTCGCCGACGAGTTCGACCCGACGCTGCGTCACGACGGGCCCGGCGTGCTGTCGATGGCCAACTCCGGCCCCGGCACGAACGGCACGCAGTTCTTCATCACCGAGGGCGCCACCCGCTGGCTCGACGACAAGCACTCCGTGTTCGGCCGTTGCCGCAATGCCGGCGTGGTCGCGCGGATCGCCCGCGAGCCCCGCGACGACGAGGATCGGCCGCGCGTCCCGGTCGCGATGCGCGTCGAGATCTACCGCTAGCCGACCGCCGGCGGTTCCGTCCCCAGCTCCGCCGCCAGCGCCTCGAGGAAGGCGCGCATCGTCGCGACGCGCGGTCGCGCCAGCTTCCGCGCCGCCGCGGTGTGCAGTCCCGCCTCGAGCCGCAGCAGCTTGCGGAAGAAGTGGTCGACGGCCCAGCGGGCATCGTCCGGCTCGCGCCCGCGGCAGAACGGGTCGTCGGGATGCGCCAGCGGACGCCGCAGCTCGCCGGTCGTGGCGAAGCAGCGGGCGATGCCCACCGCGCCGAGCGCGTCCAGGCGGTCGGCGTCCTGGAGCACGGCGGCGACGGGCGAGGTCGGCGCGGCGCCCTTCGAGAACGAATGGTCGCGGATCGCCTCGACCACCGTCCGAACGTCCTCGGCGGCCACTCCGTGCTCGGCGAGCAGTCGCGCCGCCGCCTCGGCCGCGAGGTCGCCGGCGCGCGCCCGGTCCGGGCTCGACTTCGACACGTGCACCAGTTCGTGGAGCAGCGCCGCGGCCACGGCGAGGTCCGTCCGGATCCCTTCCGCCGCCGCGATCCGCGCGGCCAGCGCCGCCACCCGACGCACGTGACCGTCGTCGTGCGCCGGGCCGTTCGCGGCGGCGCGGTCCAGCGCCACCCGGCGCAGCCGTTCGAGGACGGAGGATTCGATCACGATGCGGCCTCCTCGCCGCCGGGATACCACACCCGGGCGCGGAGGTGCACCGGCCCGCGCCCCCGGAGCGAAGGAGGAAGTTGCCACCCGGGAGGCGCGTGCCCTACGCTCGATGGCGCGGGAGAGGGCGGATGCGGCACGCGGTGTTCCTGGTGCCCGGATTCTTCGGCTTCGCGCGGCTGGGCGGGATCCGCTACTTCCGCCACGTGCGCCAGCAGATCGAGGCCGCGTTCGCCCTGGCGGGGCACGAGGTCGAGGTGTTCGCGGTGCCGACGCTGCCGACGGCCTCGATCCGCCGCCGCGCGCGGACGCTGGCGGAGGCGCTGGCCGAGGCGCGGCTCGAGCGGTTCGAGCGGGTGCACGTGCTGGGCCACAGCACCGGCGGTCTCGACGCCCGGCTGCTCGTCACCCCGGGCGTGGCGCTCGGCCGGGACGTCGGCCGCTTCGAGGACGCGGTGCACACCATCGTCACGATCTCGACGCCGCACCGGGGCACGCCGATCGCGGCGTTCTTCGCGCAGGTGGCGGGGAAGCACCTGCTGTGGGCCCTGACGCTGGTGCTGATCGTCGGGCTGGGCGGCGTCGGCGGGACGTCGCTGGCCTGGGCCGGCCGGCTGCTCGGCTGGCTCGCCCGGCTCGACGATTTCCTGGGCCTCGACGACACCGTCGCCGACTACGTCACCGACAAGCTGCTGGCGGACTTCACCCCCGAGCGGCGCGCGGAGGTGCGGGAGTTCCTCGAGGAGATCGAGCGGGACCGCGGCTCGCTGCTGCAGCTCGCCCCCGAGGCGATGGACATCTTCAACGCCGCGGTCGTCGACCATCCCCGCATCCGCTACTGGTCGTACCTCACCGCGGCGCCGCGGCCGGGGCCGAAGGTCGTGCGGGCCCACCTGTTCCGGCCCACGTTCTACGCCTCGTACCCGGTCTTCGCCGCGATGCACGCGCTGGCGCGCGGGCGTTCCGAGCGCTACCCGTTCCCCGAACTCCCGGAAGCGCTCGTCCCGGCGGCCGTGCGGGCGTACGGCGGCGTCCCGGATGCGCGCGACAACGACGGGGTGGTGCCCGTGCTGTCGCAGCCGTGGGGCGAGGTCGCCGGCATCCTCCGCGCCGACCACCTCGACGTGTGCGGCCACTTCGCGGGCGGCGAGCCCGGCCGCAAACACGCCGACTGGTTGTCCTCGGGGGCCGACTTCGGCTGGGACGACTTTGTCGCCCTGTACCGCGACGTGGCGGGCCGCATGCTCGGGGTCGAGCTGCCGGCGCCGTCGAGTCCGCGGGTGATCGCGTCGCCTCGGCCGCCGGCGTGAGCCGCCGGGAGGGCCGGACGGTACTGGAAGGGCGCCGGCGGCCGTCCGGAGATCCGGCGCGGGCCGCCGCGGGGAGCGAGGCGGGGTTGCTGTGGGCCGTGCCGGAGGACGGAGGCAGACGGGGCGCGAACCTGCGCGTCGTGCGCGGCGAGCCCGCGGAGGACGACGCGGAACTCGACGCGCTGCGCCGCCGCGACCCCGCCGCCGTGGGCGCGCTGTTCGAGCGGCACGCGCGCCGCGTCGAACGGCTGCTCCTCAACGTCCTGGGACCCGACCCCGATCTGCCCGACCTCGTGCAGCAGGCGTTTCTCGGCGCGCTGGAGTCGCTCCCCTCGTTCCGCGGCGATGCCGCCTCGTTCGTGCCGTGGCTCAACCGCGTCGCCGTGTTCACCGCCCGCAAGCACGTCCGCCGCCGGCGGAGCCCGCCGCACCGGAACCCGCGGCGCTCTGGTGGGCGACCGCCGGGCCGGGCTTCTCCTGGTCGCCGGGCGGCGTCGGGGCGTTCGCGACGTTCGACGTCGCCTTGCGCTGGCAGTGCTGGGAGCAGGTCACCGCCGCCGCCGGGTTCGCCGCGCCGCTCGGTACGCCCGTCGTCGAGGCCGCCGAGGGGTCGGCCGAGCTGCAACCCTGGCGCGTGTACCTCGATTTGCGCTGGCTGCCGCTCGCCGGTCGCGGCTGGTTCCAGCCGGACCTCGGCCTGAGCCTCGGCGCGGTCCTCGTGCGCATGACGGGGACCGCGCGGCCCGGCTACGCCGCCGCCGAGGACCTGGTCCCGGCGTTCGCGGCGAATCTCGTCGCGGGGATCGAGTACCGGGCGCTGGACTGGCTGGCGCTGCGGCTGGACGGCTGGGTCGGGATGACGCTGCCGGGGGTCGGCGTGCGGTTCGCCGATCGGCGAGTGACCGAATGGGGTTGGCCGCTCCTGGGCGTGACGCTCGCCGTGGCCGCGGGCTGGTGAGCCGCGGGGCCGGGGTCGGGGTACTGGTGGGGCATGAACGAGGCAACCACGCAACCAAGGTGCTCGGCGGTTCTGGGAACGCTGGCGCTGCTGGCGCTCGGCGGCGGCCCGGCCTGCGACCTCGCGGACGGGACGCCGATCCTCGCGTCGGAGGACGACGGCGGAGGTGACGCGACCTGCGACCCCGCGGAGTGCGCGGCCGCCTGCGCCGCCTCCGGCTACGAGGGAGGCGTGTGCCGCGACGATTCCTGTTTTTGCGAGGCCCCGCCGCCGGCCGACGCCGACGCGGATGCGGATGCGGAGGCGGACGCCGAGGTCGAGGTCGAGGTCGAGGCGGACGCCGAGGTCGAGGCGGACGTCGACGACGGTGGAGGAGCGGACGAGGGCGGAACGGACGAGGGCGGATCGTCCTGCACGCCGGTGCGGAGCACGCCGAGCCTCGTCGCCAGGACCGCGGCCGACGCCGACGAACGGCCGGTGGCGCTGCGTTCCGGCGCGGGCTTCGTGGTCTTTCTGCGTGCGCCCGCCCCGGTGGTGGCGGACGGCCTGCGCTTCACCCGCTTCGGCCTCGACGGCTCGGAAGCGGGCGCGCCGATGTGGACGCTCAGCTCCGTGGAGATCGGGCCCGCGCATCCGCTGCTCGAACTGCCGAGCGGCTCGTTCGTGACGGTTTTCGAGGTGCCCGCAGGCGAGGGTCCCGGCCTCTGGGTCAAGGTCGTCCCGTCGAGCGGCACGGGCGGCGAGGTGCCCCGGCAGGTGCCGGAGACCGGCGACCGGGATGCCGCCCCGACGTTGACGTACGACGGCGGGCAGGTCGTCGTCGCCTGGACCAGGACGGTGCCGGCGACCGGCACGGTCGAGGTCAAGATCCAGCGGTTCGACGCGACGACCGGCATGTCCGCCGGCACCGCCGCGACCCTGCGGACGGCTCCGGTGGGATCGGGGGAGCCGCGCATCGCATGGGGCAACCGCCGCTTCGCGCTCGCCTACTTCGACGCGGGAGACGGCGCGCTGCACGTCCTGTCGCTCGACGGGACGTTCGCCGTCACGCGGGAAGACGAGTTGCTCCCGCCCGCGGGCGATGCCTTCGTGGGCTACCCCGCGCTGGCGTGGAACGGGACCGAGTTCGGCCTGGCGTGGGAGACGGGGGGAACGGCCGGGGCGAGGCTCCACCTGGCGACCTTCATGCCCGACGCGGAGCCGGTGGAGCACGACGTGCTCGCCGACGTGCCGCTGTCCGGCACCGAGCCGGGCCAGGTGGCGCTGGCGTGGGGCGACCGGACGGCGGAGTGGGGCCTCGCCTGGCGCCGCTCGCTGCCGTCTCGCGCCGGCGTCTTCCTGGTGCGGATCGACGGTTCGGACTTCCGCACGATCGATGGACCGGTCGACCTGCATCCCGAGGCGACGGCTGCGGCGCATCCCGGCCTCGCCTACAACGCCGGCTACTACCTGGCGACCTGGACCGACACGCCGAGGCCGGGCGAGATCCCGGTCTACGCGGCGACCTACGGCTGCACGCCGTAGGCAGGGTGCGGCCGTCGCGATTCGAACGCGCGACCACCAGATTCGAAGTCTGGTGCTCTATCCAGCTGAGCTACGACCGCAAGACCCGGAGCCCGCGCCGCCGTCGCCGCGCCGCGCGGC
>JAAZOP010000447.1 GCA_012797735.1 Myxococcales bacterium | reverse complement strand
GTCCCCGCCGCCGTGGCCGCTCGCCTCTCCCCCCGTCCCGCCGACGCCGCCGTAGCCGCCGCCTCCGCCGCCGCTGTCGACGGACCCCGAACCCTCCGAGCCGGCGCCGCCGCCTCCCGGGCCGCCGCCCCTGCTCTCGGCGGCACCGCCGGGCCAGCCGCCGGGACCCGCCTCGTCGTGCCCGACCCAGGTGGCGCCCGCCAGGACGGCCTCCGAACCGCCGACCAGCACGCGTCCCTCGATGCGGACCTCGCCCGCCGACAGCACCACCATCGCCCGCGAGCCCCTCCCGATCACGTCCAGCCCCGCCGGAACGCGGAATTCGCCGAAGCTCCAGATGCCGAGGTCCGGGGCGCCGCCGCCCTGCGACTCCACCGCGAAGCCGATCCCGTCGATGTCGCCCTCCCCCGCGGCCCGGATCCGAGGCAGTTCCGCGCCGACCGCATCCCAGGCCCGGATCGCGCCCGTGTCGGTCTCGAACAGCACCGCGCGCGCGGCCGGCGCCGAGAACGGCGCCGTCCCCGCCCACAGCAGCGAATCGTCCGCCACGTTCGGCACGTCCAGTTCGAAACACCGCACCGAGCTTCCCGAACCGGAACAGCCGAAGGCGCACCAGACCTCGTCGAAACCGCCGCCGTCCGGGCGGCACCTCCGGATCACGTCCGACGCGCAAGTGTCGTCCAGGCCGCCCGGGTCGCAGACCGTGGGCGCCTCGGCCTCTCCCGCGTCCTCCGGCCCCGCGTCGGCCTCGGCCTCCGCCTCGGGCTCGACGTCCGGCTCGACGTCCGGCCCCGCGTCCGCGTCGGCCTCGGCCTCCGGCTCGACGTCCGGCCCCGCGTCCGCGTCGGCCTCGGCTTCCGGCTCGACGTCCACCTCCGGTTCCGCATCCGCGTCCGGACCGGCGTCGGTCTCCACGATCCCGTCGGCCTCCCACGGCGGCAGTTCCGAACCGCCGTCGCCGGGGGACCCGAGTCCCGCGGCGTTCAGCCCGCAGGCGCCGGCGAAGAGGGACAGACACACGAGCACGACACGCAGTCGAACGGAAGCCGGCAGTGCGCGGAGCATGCCTTCGAGCCTCCCGGCGGCCTCCCGGGGACGCGCCGACATCAAGATAGCGGATCGGGCCGAGGTGCGCTAGGGTCGCCTCGATGGGAAGCCGAGCGACAATCCCGGGGTGCACGGTCCGCGGGGCGCTGATGCTGCTGGCGGCCGCGGCCGTCGCGGCGGCCGGTGCCGCCGGTTGCGGCAGGGAACGCAAGAACCTCCCGTTCGGAGCCGGGTGCGACTCCGACCGGGACTGCCGGTCCGACATCTGCCTGTTCGCCAACCGATCGTCGAAGCAGGGACGGTGCACGCAGCCGTGCGAGTTGGAGGGCAACGACTGCCCGCCCGGGACGACGTGCACGACCATCGCCGAGCACGCGGGCCGGAGCATCCCGGTGTGCGGCGAACCGCCGCCGGTGCCGTTCGGGCCGCAGGGAGACGGGACGCCGCCGCCGATCGCGCCGGGCAGCCGGCCCGCGCAGCCGTTCCCCGGGCCGGAAGGCCCGCGGCCCGCGACGCCGGGGACGGGGAACGAGCCGCCGCC
>JAAZOP010000446.1 GCA_012797735.1 Myxococcales bacterium | reverse complement strand
TCGAAACAGACGGTGCCCGGCGGACACTCGTCGGTCGTCGACGGCCCGCCGCACTGCCCGCCGATGCAGCAGTGGTGGCCCACGACTTCCCAGCACTCCAGCGAGTGGCAGCCCCGGAGGACCGTCGGGCTCTGGCAGAACGACTCGTTCCGGCAGGGGAAATCGACCGCGACGATTCCGTCGCAGGCATCGCGATCGCCGGAGTCGCCCGCACTGCACCCCCCGAGGTCGGCCGTCGCAACCAACGAGGCGAACACAGCCCACGCGAGTCGTCTGCTCATCGTCGTTCCTCCATTCCCGTTCTGCACGCCGTCCCGCCTAGCCGCCGAAGAGGTCGGACCGGCACCAGGACCGCGATCGTCGGTAGCGGCCGGACGGCGGCCGCCCCCGTCCGCCGGGCCGCCACGCGACACGAACAGCCGCCGGCGCTGCAGAGCAGCGCGGCGGGGAGAACGACACGGACGATTCTCGGCATGTCTGCCCCCGGCGGATGTCCATGTCGTACGGGATCCGTCGGCCGGGATCGAGGACATCGATCCCGGCCGGGCGCGGAGCTACCCGGAGGAGACACAAACGTGCGTCCCGAACCATGGATCGATCCCGACGGACGCGGGGTCAACCAGATTCCCGATGACCTGGAACAGCCGTCGCCGCTCTTTCTCCTGGTCGGCGGATGTGTAGATGTATCCCTCATGCACGGATTCCTCGTTGATCCGGTCGAGGGGCATCGCCGCCTCGATCAACGTCTTCCGCGGGGAGGTCATGTTCTGCACCCCCATGCCCCGCCGGCCAGCGAAGAACCATCGGGCCGAGGAGAGTTGACACCGTTCTCGATCCGATCGTCGATATCCTTCAGCGCGGCGTTGACGCCCTTCGGGCTCTGTATCAGCCAGCGCCAGATGTTCCGCAGCGCATCGAAGCCGATGGCCATCGCCTCCGCCATCGCCTCCGCCATCGCAGCCGCCGCTGGCGGCCTGCCGTGAACCAACTTGCTCCGCGTCCGATAGAACCGACGCAGCCGGCCGTACTCCGTGCCCTGGTTGTACCCCAGGGAGCCGAGGATGGTCGCTCCCCGCAACGCGAACTGGAAGCTCTGTTCCCCCATTTCGTTCGGCGATAGCAGGGTTTCGAGGCCGATGGCGAAGTCCACCAACGCGTCCTCCTGCTGCTGGCGGCCTACTGCATCGACCAGACGACGGAGGCCCATTCGCAGTCGACCGTCGGCGCCCTGGTTGGCCAAGACCCGCCGAGCGACCGGCCAGAGCAATCTCATGTCGCGCTCCTGTGTCGGTGACAGCTCAACCTCCGGGCCGGGGTAGCACGGCCGACCGAACTGCAGCATGCCCACACCCTTCCTCCCGAGCAGGAAATGCCACTCCGTTTCGTGGAGGAGCGGGCGCAGATGGAAGCGCCGCAGCCCGGTCAGGGCGAGGCTCGCGGCAGTTGCCTGGGCTGAAACGTATGAGATGGGCCACGGCTCGTCGCATTGCTCGACATCGTGGCAGTCGAGTATCACCCAGTCCGGCGACGGAATCGCCATGGGGTCCAGGTCGATCGTCCCCATGAACTGCACGTCCGTCCCCATGAACTGCACGTCGCCGAACTCCCAGCGTTCGGTCTCGTCGATTGGCCGCAGCTGGACACCGAAACCCAAGTCCAGCGGCGACGAGGCCGGCCGGATCCCGTCGGCCTGGAACCTGGACCGCGACTTGCGGATTTCCTTGGTGACGACGTCGGCGAACTCGGTCACCAGCGGGCCGGCGTCGGGTGCCGCCGGCGCCGTGGTTGCGAGGCGCAACAGCCACGATCTCACGAGCGGCGCAATGCGTTGGGACAGAACCCTCTCCTTGGGGCAACCGGCGGCCTCCACGGCCGCGTGGATCCTACGAACGTCGATCACCGACTCCTGCAGCATCTGCTGCGCCAACCGCCAGATTGCCTGGGCATCTGGAACCTGTCGGCTACGCCACTGAGAATGGACGCCGCCGACACGCCGGGGCCCGCTCCACCAAGTGCTCTCCTGCGTTCGGGTCGGTGGCCAGTGCGGGATGTTCCGCACCGCCAGGGTGAGCTGGTTCGCGAGGTCCGCGGCCGCTGCGGCCAACTGGGGTCGAATCTCGGCGGACGCCCGACACGCCGTCCCGGCCACCGATCGGGGGCGAGAGGTCCCGGCACCACGGGGAGTCGACCTACTCCGACGTTTCAGCACGGCGGCCCTCCCTGAGCCAACAGCACGGCCAGCGAAAACGTCGAGCTCGTCTGGGCGAAGCCGGGCTGGCCAGAGTCGAAGCGCCGGACGTACACCGGCAGCTTGGCCTGGTCGCTCTGCACCACGACGATCGCGAGCCGGAACCGCTCGGGCTCATTCAGGGCGCACAGCACCTCGGTGCGCGGGATGGTGGGCCTGTCGTCCCCGCCGGCACGGCCCTTGACCTCGACGAAGTACAAGTCGCCGGTCTTCGGGTCCTTGGACTCGATGTCGTAGCCGATGCCCCGCTGGTCGGATACGTTGCGCGGAATGCGCCCCAGCGCCTTCTCCGCGGCCATCACGGCCGGGTCCTCGACCCGGCCCCGCGCTGCGGAGCGTAGGACAGCGTAGAAAATCCTACGCCGGTTTGGTTTCCGCCGAGCGATCCGTCCATCCGGCTTCCACGGTTGGAACGGTAACATCCGGGGCGAGTCGGGGCAACGGGGAGGCCGGGTGAGAGGCCCGAAGGTCAGTCCTGCGCGTCCGGCGGGAGCTGGGAGGCGTCGTCGTAGAGGGGAAGCTGGCAGTCCTCCTGCCAGGCCGGGTCGGCGAAGTCGTCGGACGAGGGCGGCGAGCCGTCGTCCGGCGGCCGGCCGGCGGAGGGAGGGCCGCGACCAGCCGGTGGCCGGGGCGGGCGGGAGACGGGTAGCTCGTCGGGGTCGCGCGGGGGAGCGAAGGCGGCGGGCCCGGCGGACAGGCCGAGCCGTTCGAGGTGTTCGCGGATGTCGTTCGGGTCGGTGACGGGGTCGAGGGCCGCCATGCGGCCGCCGCTGGGCCGTGGACCGAGCCACAACGGTCCCGCACGACCACGCTGTGCCCCCCACGACCTTGGAATTCCGCACCGCCTGGCCCTGGTGTCTTCCCGATGCCCGGCATACCCGAAGATGGGGTCGCGCGGTCGACGGCGCCGTATCCGCCATCACCTGTCGGGCAGACCCACGGGAAGAAGGGGCAGTTGTTCGTGCAGCAGCACGAATCCTTGCACTGGATGCACGGCGAACGCCCGCCGCTGCTCGGGCTGCAGTACAGGTCGCAGGGCCCGTTGCCGCACCAGAGGTTGAAGTTCTGGCATGAGGCTTGGCCGTCGCACCGAACCCTGCATGGGTGGGTCAGAGGGCAGTGGACGTCCATGCTGCCGCACGACGAGCGCCCCGCGCAGATCACCTCCCCAGGCGCGTCCGCGGGAAGGACGACGGTCCGCCGAGGGGACCGAGGAGTCGTACACGGCGGGGATCTGGGGGCAGGTCCACGTCTTCCTCGTCGGCCTCGATCAGGCGATGCTCGAAGTCGAGGACGCGAGCGGGTACTCGATCAGCGGCTACTTCCTCCTCCACGAGATGCTCGCCGGACAGGTCGGATCGGACATCGTGTTCGACAGCCGCCAGCTTCACGCCGACGCGGACGACGAGTTCAAGGTCCGCGTGCGCGGCGTCGGCTGCGCCGTGATCGTCGTCGTCGACCAACAGGAGTAGTCCTGCGCTCGGCCCCCCCCCCGAGCCGACCCCGCAACATCCCCTGCGTCCGGCGGGATGGATCCCGCAGGCGTGGATATCGTCCGCCAGCGGCACCACGGCGGAAGGCGTGGCGGTCATGGCGCAGGACACGATCACGTTGCCCCTGTTCGGAATGGCCTGCTCGACGTTCCTCCCGGCGTCCGTTGCCGGCATGGTCCCGGGGGCCGCGGCTGCCCTCGTCCATCCCGTGCCCGGCGCCTGTCCATCGAACCGAAGCCTACCTTGTCTTGGCCCGTCGTGACACGCGGACGAGACCGCCGCGGACGAGCGCGCCGAGGCCCGCGAGGGTGCAGGCGGGTCGTGGCCCGCCGGCGGGCCGGCTTCTCAATCGCGCTGCCAGCGGAGAATCGCGCCGGAGGCGCCGAAGGCCCAGACGTCGTCGGCCGAGGCGGCCCACAGGCCGTCGAGAAAGCCGGAGGTCACGCACGGCACGCGGCTCCAGGACACGCCGTCCCAGTGGAGGATCAGCCCGTCATCCCACTCGTACCCGACCACCCACGCGTCGTCATCGGCGACGGCCCAGACGTCGAAGAAAGCGACGTGCGCGTCGAGCGCCGGCTCCGCATCGGACCACGACGTCCCATCCCAATGCAGGATCACGTCGCCGCCGACCGCCCAGACGTCGGACGGACCGGTTCCGCCGAGACCGCTGAAGCACGGGCCGGGGTCACGGAAGGATTCCGACCAAGCGCTCCCGTTCCAATGGAGGATCGCGCAACAGCCCGCGGCCCAGACGTCGCGCGGGCCCGAGCCCCAGACCGTGGAGAGCTGCCAGGGAATCGGGCCGACGGGCACGACGCTCCAGGCGGCGCCGTTCCAGTGCAGGGTGAGCCCGTCGCCTCCGACGGCCCAGACATCCGCCGGACCGAACCCCCAGACACCGTCGAGGCCGTGCGTCACGGCCGTGGGAAGCTCGACGCTCCGCCACTCGAGGCCGTCCCAGTGGAGCAGTCCGGCGACGCCGACTGCCCAGACGTCGTCCGGACGGGCGCCCCAGACGTCGCGCAGGTCGCTGTCGACGGGACTCGCCGCAGCCTCCCAGACGCTCCCGTTCCAGTGGCGGATCCGGCCGCCGTCGGACACGGTCCAGACGTCGTGCTCCCCGAAGCCCCAGCCGTCCCTCGGGTACCCGCCCGACGCTCGCCGGGCGTCGGTCAGGGCGGAACCGTCCCAGTGCAGCATCAACCCGTCCTCGCCCATGACCCACGCATCGTCGCGCGACGTCACCTGGACGGCCGACAAGGCCGACTCGTCCGGCGACGGGACCACGGACCACGACGAGCCGTTCCCGCGCACGACGGCTCCGGCGGCGCCGACGAACCAGACGTCATCGCGAGCGGACCCCCCCACGGCCGTGAAGTCCGGACCGAGTTCCGGTGGCCCCACCTCGAGCGACGAGCCGTTCCAGTGTACCGGCGGGTTGCCGGGCGCCAACGCCCACCAGTCCCCGGAGTCGGCACCCCAGATCGACTGCAGCGGATCGGGCAGCGTCGCGTCGAGCACCGTCCAGGCCGTGCCGTCCCAGTGGAAGATCGCTCGTCCGTCGAAGCGGGACCGTTCGTCGGAGCAGCGACCGACACCCCAGACGTCCCGCGAGGAGAATGCCCGAAGCGCCGACAGGTGGCAGAGGGACGGCGGGAACGGGTAGGCCGTCCAGGACGACCCGTCCCAGTGTTGGATTTCCTCCGGAGGTCCGTGGTCGACCCACACGTCGTCCGGAGCGACGCCGCCGACGGCGCCTGAGATCCAGGGCTCGCCGGCGAACGGTTCGGCCCAACTCGTCCCGTCCCAGTGGAGCAGCCGTCCCATGCCGCCGACGAGCCAGATGTCGTCCGCATCGAAGGCACGCAGCGAGTCGATCGAGCCGCGGACGTCGGGGCACGAGGCGGTCGACCAGCGTTCGCCGTTCCAGCGCGCCAGCGCGCCGTGCTCGCCGGCCGCCCAGACCTCGCCCGAGGCGGTCGCGTCCGTCACCAGGAGCGTCGCGCCGAGGGGCAGCGGATCGAACCAGCACCAGCGTCCCTCGTCGGTGCGCCCGTCGCAGTCGTCGTCCACGCCGTTGCACTCCTCGGGCCCGCCGGGGGTGCACGTCCCTCCGTCCTCCGCGGGCGGGGCGTCGTCCTCTCCATCCTCGATGGCGGTCGCGTCCTCATCCCCGGCGTCCGTCGGGGAATCGGCGGTACCGTCCCCGGAGAGATCGTCGTCACCGGCGAGGCGAGGCCCGCCGGGGCAGCCGCTCGACGCGGCGGCGATCAGGACAAGACCCGAGACGAGGGCCGGTCCCACCGCTCGCGGTCCGCCGTCGTCCACGTTGCCCAGAGCGTAGGAAATCCGGCGCCGGTTTGGTCTCCGCCGAGCCATCCGTCCATCCGGCCTCCACGGTTGGAACGGTAGCATCCGGGGCGAGTCGGGGCAACGGCGAGGCCGGGTGAGAGGCCCGAAGGTCAGTCCTGCGCGTCCGGCGGGACCTGGGAGGTCTCTTCGTAGAGGGGAAGCTGGCAGTCCTCCTGCCAGGGCGGGTCGGCGAAGTCGCCGGACGAGGGCGGCGAGCCGTCGTCCAGCGGCCGGCCGGCGGAGGGAGGGCCGCGACCAGCCGGTGGCCGGGGCGGCCGGGAGACGGGCAGCTCGTCGGGGTCGCGCGGAGGAGCGAAGGCGGCGGGCTCGGCGGACACCCCGAGCCGCTCGAGATGGTCGCGGATGTCGGTGGGCTCGGTGACGGCCTCCAGGACCGCCATGCGGCCGCCGCACCTGGGGCAGACCAGGACGTCCTCCGCCCAGGTTCGCCGCAAGAGGTCGGCCCAATTCACGCGGGGCTGCCGGGCGAGGAGGCGGCCCTCATCGAGACGCCTCCAATGCTCGGCGGAGAGCGTCCGAGGAACGCATGTCCGGGGCCGCGAGCAGCGCGTCGTCGCCTTCGCCGAGGGTTGGGCGGGCCAGGACGGAGTCGGGCGTCCGGGGAGGAACGGTCGG
This sequence comes from Myxococcales bacterium, assembly GCA_012797735.1. GTDB lineage: Bacteria > Myxococcota_A > Polyangia > DRWM01 > JAAZOP01 > JAAZOP01. Next base: position 713 of record JAAZOP010000446.1, on the reverse strand, counting down.
TGCCGGGTGGGTGGGCCCGCCTGCGGCCGGAGGATGTCGGCACGCGGGAGACGCCTCGGGTGGATGCTGGACGATGCTGGAGCGCCAGGGTGAGTTGGCAGCGAAGACTCCCGCGTAGCGAAGAAGAGGGAATCTCGGGCGAGGCACGAGGGCCGCCAACCTGGCCAGCAACTCGACCGGTGTCATCACCAGGGTGTCGCCGAAGTCCGCATCGCCCGCCGGCGCGAGGCTTGTCGGGATAGCCCGGCAGGCATTGGCGGCGTCGACTTTGGCAAGCCCCTGGTGTCATCACGCGGTGCGTCTTGCCGGGATCCAGCGGATGGCGGATGCGGCAGGCGATCCGGCCGTCTGGGAGCTCGGTGAAGCGGTCCATGGCAAACGGCGGCCGCGTGATGGAACGGCAGAGCCGCTCGCGGCCGACGTGGTCGCCGGCCGGAACGCGCACCCCGGCGTGGATGTTGGGCCCGCCTCCGGTCGGACCGCCGCAGGCGGCCGACCGGAGGAAGAAGTCGTGCCGCTTCCTTTTAATCACCTGCCTGCCCGAAGTTTCTTCCCAGTCCTGAACAGAGAATTCGAAACAGACGGTGCCCGGCGGACACTCGTCGGTCGTCGACGGCCCGCCGCACTGCCCGCCGATGCAGCAGTGGTGGCCCACGACTTCCCAGCACTCCAGCGAGTGGCAGCCCCGGAGGACCGTCGGGCTCTGGCAGAAC
>JAAZOP010000445.1 GCA_012797735.1 Myxococcales bacterium | reverse complement strand
CCGGCGAGCGCACGGCCTGCCGTTTCCCCCGCGGCGCGCGGGTTTCGGCCGGCGGGCGGCGGCACGGGCGGCGGCGCTCGGGAACGTCGACATCCTGTCCCGGGTTGCCTAGGATGCGCGCCGCCATGAAGGACCGGGACGACGACGGGTTCGGACTGCAGGACGGTGACGAGGACTTCGGCTCGCTGCTCGCCGAGTACGAGAAGGCGGGGAGCTTCGCGCCCCGGCGGGAAGGGCCGCAGCCCGGCGACGCGGTCCGGGGGCGGATCGTCTCGATCGGGAAGGAGACGGTCCTGGTGGACCTGGGGCTCAAGGCCGAGGGGATCCTGCCGCTGGCCGAGGTCCAGGACGCCGGCGGCCGGGTGCTCGTCGAGGTGGGGCAGGAGATCGAGGCCAAGGTGTCGCAGGTCGACGGCCGGGGGAGTTTGCTCCTGCGCTGCCGGCTGGGTCGCGGCGCCGTGGGCGCGGACGAGCTGGCCGAGGCGTACGCGGCCGGGGTGCCGGTGCAGGGGACGGTGACCGGGGTCAACAAGGGCGGCGTCGAGGTCCAGGTGTCGGGGGTGCGCGGGTTCTGCCCGATCTCGCAGTTCGACCTCCGGCGCACCGAGGACGCCTCGCCGTTCATCGGCCAGAAGCTGACCTTCCGCATCACGAAGCTCGAACCGGGGTCGCGCGGGCGCGTCGCCAACCTGGTGCTCAGCCGCCGCAGCGTCCTCGAGGAGGAGGCGCGCCGGCTGCAGGAAGAGGCCCGCGCCCGCCTGAAGGAGGGCGACGTGGTGCGCGGCAAGGTCACGCAGCTCCGCGACTATGGCGCGTTCGTCGATCTGGGCGGCGTCGAGGGGATGCTGCACGTGAGCGAGATCGGATTCGCGCGCGTCACCCGCGCCAGCGACGCGCTGTCCGTCGGGCAGGAGGTGGAGGTGCAGATCCTCCGCATCGAACGGACCGACGACCCGAAGCGCGGCGACCGCATCGCCCTGTCGCTCAAGGCGCTGGCGCAGGACCCGTGGGACGAGGTGCCGCGACGGTTCGGTCCCGGCACGCGGGCGACCGGCAAGGTCGTGCGCGTCGAGAGCTTCGGCGCGTTCGTCGAACTGGAGCCCGGGGTCGAGGGGCTGCTGCACGTGGGGGAACTCGCGCAGGGCAAGCCGGTCCGTCACGCGCGCGAGGTGGCGAAGGTCGGGCAGACGTTCCCGGTGGTCGTCCGGGAGGTCGACCCCGAGCGCCGGCGCATCGGGCTGGAACTGGCCGACGTCGAGGAGGAGGACGGGCGGGCCTACGCCGCATCGCTCGCCGGCCGGCCGCTCGACGACGGCCCCCGCGACACGCTCGGGGACCTGCTGCGGGCCCGCAAGGGGGGGAGCTGAGGCGCCGTGGCGGCGACCGTTCCCGCGCCGCCCGGCCCGCGCGTCCGCGCCGTCCTGCGGCGCCGGTCGTACCGGAGCTTCCGTCCCGACCCGCTCCCGGCGGAGACGATCCGGGCGCTGCGCGACGTCGCGGCGTCGGCGCCGTCCGTCGAAGGACGTCGTTCGGGGCGCGTCGTGGTCCTGGACGATCCCGAGGTCGCCCGCCGCATGCCGCGCGCCGTCACCGCCGGCCTCGTCGGCAAGATCAACCCCTGGCTGCTCCGCTCGAACCCGCCCCTGTTCCTCGTCGTCGCCGGCGACTCGCGGTCCGGCCTGCGCGACGGCGATCGGCACTGGTACAACGTCGATGGCGCCGTCGCCGGACAGCTCGCCGTGCTCGAGGCGACGGGGCGCGGGGCCGGCTCGTGCTGGATGGCGGGGTTCCACGAACGGTCGGTGGCCGAGGCGGCGGGGTTGGGGGAGGGCGAGCGGCCGCTGGCGGTGATCCCCGTCGGGCATCCGGCCGTCGGTCCGGAGTCCGGCGGATCGTGGCTCGGCCGCGGCTGGGACGCGGCCGCGCAGCGGATCCTCTCCGCCCGCCGCAAACCGCTCGAACGGATCGCGCACCGCGGCCGCTTCGGCGTCCCGTTCATCGCCGGCGAGGTCCCGTGGGCGGCGCGCGGGGTGGCCGGGGACGACGACGCCGCCTGGCCGGGCCTCGGTCCGCTCCGGCCCGCCGCGGGCTTCTCCGGCGAGCCGGTCGACGAGTCCCGTCTCGCCGTGCTGCTCGAGTGCGCCCGGTGGGCGCCGTCGGCGGAGAACTCGCAGATCGCGCGTCACGTCGTCGTCGAGGGCCGGGCGGTGGCGGGCGCGCTGCTCGCGGCGGCGTTCCCCGACGCGCCGATCGAGACGGAGCAGCTTCCGCCGCTGGTCATTGTCTGTCTCGCCGCGCCGTTCCCGATCCGGGCCCGGACCCGCGAGCAGCCGTTCTTCCTGATCGATGTGCCGATCGCCGTCGCCAACCTGCTCGTCGCCGCCGCCGACCTCGGCCTCGGTTGGCAGGTCGCGTTCCGCTTCGAACACCACGCCGTCGCGGGGGCGCTCGGCGTCCCGGACGACCACCGCGTCGTCGCCCTCGTCGCGCTCGGCATCCCCGCCCGCGCCCCCGCCGCCGGCCCCCGCTCGCCCCTCGACCAGCTCCGGCCGGCCGGATAGTCGGCCGCTCCCCGTCGGGTCTGGTGTCCGGTGCCGGTTCTGGTAGGCTGCGGGTGCCTCCGCCCCGGCGGAAACCGGGCGCGGCGATCAGGAGGAGCAGGATGTTCCCGAGGCTACACGGATTCGCAACGGCGATCACGGTGCTCACGTTCTGGATCGCAGGTGGAGCGTGCAAGAAGCAGGAAGGGACGAGCGGCGATGTCGCCGCGCCGCAGGCGGCGACTCCGGCGGAGTCCGAGGTCCTTGCGGCGGAGCCCGAGGCAGGTGCCGCGGAGCCGGACGCCGGCACCGCGGAGGCGGTGGAGCCGGAGCCGGCGAAGGGCGGCTGCGGGTGCATGCACGGGGAGGGACCGCACGAGGGTTGCCCGCATCACGGCGGCGACAGCGGGGCGCCGGGCGGCTGCGGGTGCATGCACGGGGAGGGATCGCACGAGGGT
>JAAZOP010000444.1 GCA_012797735.1 Myxococcales bacterium | reverse complement strand
GATCCCGGCGCCGGGTCCGGCGGGGCGGAGCCTGCGTTGCAGGCGCCGAGGATCCACAACCCGGGAACAAGCCACCAGCGCGCCATGACCACCTCCCTACCGGCGCCGGTCCCTGCGCGTCGCGCCGGCAAACAGATGATAGTGCGAACGGCCGGGAACGGCCAGGGGTGCATGAAGCAGGGTGTCGCCGAAGTCCGCATCGCCGGCCGGCGCGAGGCTTCCGGCTCCAGACTTCAGGCTCCAGGAGCGACATGGCGATCGTGATTCCGCCGGCCTGCAGCCTCGAGCCCGGGAGCCTGGAGCCCGTCCGGCATTGGCGGCGGCGACTTTGGCGAGGCCCTGGTGCAGGAAGGCGGGTCGAAGCGGTCCCGTCAGTCCGGGAGCGCCTCCTCGCGCTCCGCGAACGAGACGCCGCGCCGGCGCAGCTCCGCGCGCATGTGCTCGTACAGCGCCTCGTCGCCGCCGAACACCTCGGGGGGATGCACGCCCGGGCGGCGGAGCTGGCCGGACAGCACGAGGCGCGCGACGATCGTGGCGGGGAAGCCGGTGGTGCGCGCCATGGAGGTCTCGCCGGTGGCGCGGTCGGTCCGGTCGAGCAGGTCCCAGACGAGGCGGGTGCGGCGGTCGCGGCGCCGGCCTTCGGCCTCCACGCGCAGCACCGTCAACTCCTCCTCGCCGGGCTGGAGCCGCCACTGCGGGAAGAGCAGCCGTGCGGTCAGGTCGATCGGCCGGATCCGCACCCCGCCGACCTCGACCGGCTCGCTCGACAGCAGCCCCAGGTGCCGCAGCACGCGCATCTTCTCGATGTGCCCCGGCCAGCGCAGCGTCTGTTCCTTGAGGAAGGGGGCGTGGATCGTGTCGAGGAGCGAGCGGAGCCCGTCGGTGTTGAACGCCTCGACGGTGCCGACCCCGGGAATCTCGACCAGCGACGGTTCGCTCAGCGCCTCCCGGACCACGAGGTCGCCGTGGTCGATGAACCGCGCGGGCCGGGTGTACTCCTCGATCACGTCGATCGGCGAGAACACGGCGGCGTACTCCCAGGGCCAGCGCCGGACGGCGGGCAGGCCGCCGACGAGGATCCGGACGCTTTCGAGCCGATCGAGGCGGGCCTGGGCGCGGCCGCAGAAGAGGTTGGAGAGGCCGGGCGCGACGCCGCAGTCGACGACCGCGGTGACCCCGCGCTCCCGGGCCAGGCCGTCGAGCGTCCGGGCGTCCTCGGGCATGAACGAGATGTCGACGATGTCGCGGCCGGCCTCGAGGACGGCGCGGAGGACGGACAGGCCGAGGAAGCCGGGGGCGGCGCCGACCACGAGGTCGAATCCGCCGCAGAGACTTCGTACGGCGCCGGCGTCGGCCAGGTCGGCCCGCGCCGTGCGTACGGGCCACCGGCGTTTCAGGTCGGCCAGGACCGTCTCGTCGCGTTCGACCACCGTTACCTCGTGCTCGCCGTCCGCCGCGAGGTCGCGCGCCATGACGCCGCCGACGAGGCCGCCTCCGAGGACTCCGATCCGTGCCATGCGCCTGCTCCTCGGGCGGCCCGAGCGGGGCCGCCGCTCCGCGGTCGCGCGGCGCGCCGCGCTCCCGGGCG
>JAAZOP010000443.1 GCA_012797735.1 Myxococcales bacterium | reverse complement strand
CGATCGCCGGCCCGGCGGGCGCCGGCGATCCCTCGCCGACGCAGGTGCAGCCTGCCGCCGCCGCCACCGCCAGCAGCCAGGCGCAGCACCGCACCGCCGTCGCGCCTCGTCGCATCCGCCCGTCCATCGCCGCCGTCCCCGCTCCCTCCGCTCCCCTCCCGGTTACTCGAAGACGCCGCCCCACGAATCCGCGTAGTTCGTGATCGACGGCGTCGGGATCCGGATCGTCGCGGTGTTCACCTGCCGCCCGGGCGGCAGGGCGTCCACCGTCCGGCTGACCTGCGCCACCACCTCGAAGGTCTCGCGCGAGGCGGCGCCCAGCCCGGGGCTCGGCGGCGTCGTCGTCGAGGCGTCGAAGCAGGACGGGCGCTGGACCACCGTCAGCCCAGCGACGTACGTGCCGGCGTAGGACTGGAAGATCTGCTTGGGCAGCGTGGCGCCGGTCGCCGGGTCGACCGCCTCGAGCGCCGCCCAGGCCGAGACGTCGTCGGTCTCGTTCTCGTCCTGGTAGTTGTACACCACGCCCCAGATCCGGCCCTCGCCCATCTCGCAGGCCGAGGCGGGGTTGGAGAACGGGACGAAGGTCGAGAAGTAGGCGACCTCGTCGAACACGATCGGAACGCCGGTGAGTTTCTCGCCCGGCTGGAGCGCCTGGTCCTCGGGGGCGGCGATCGAGTCGAGGTCGAGGCAGGTGGTGGAGGAATCGGTGCGCGGGCAGAGGGTCCAGTTGTGGTACGCGCGGCCGACGTAGCGGCTCGCCGTCGAGTCGAACTCGATCTTCTCGGTGACCGAGACGACGTAGTTCTCGTCGAGGCGGCCGGTGTCGTCGACGTCGCCGGTGCCGTAGATCACGACCAGCTCGTTCTGCTTGTTGAGCGCGATCGCCGGCGGGAACTTGACGTCGGAGGCGATCAGGTACGCCGGCTGGGGCTCGCCGGTGGGGGGGTCGGGATGCGGGTAGAACAGGTCGAGCGACCAGTCGTTCGGGTCGGTGGCCGCCAGGTCGGCGCGCCAGATCCGGCCGCGGTCGTCGCCGACGAAGACCCGCGTCGTGATCAGGCCGGGAACCGCGCCGTAGCCGACGGGGCTGGTGACGAGCTGCGCGCAGCACTGCGGCTTGGCCGCGCAGTCCGGCGTCGCCCCGCAGGCGTAGCTCGACGGGAACCTCGGCATCAGTTTCTTCACCAGACGGCCGGTCTTCAGGCTGACCACGTACAGCCCGGTCGTCGTGGTCGTCGGCGCCGTCGGGTTGAACCCGCCGGGGAAGATCGCCACCGCCATCTCGCCGAGCTGCGGGCCGCCGGAGAGGTCGTAGTTCGTCGTGAACGCCGTCCCCAGGAACGGCGTGGCGTAGGTCAACCACAGGTCCGCGTAATCGCCCGCCGTGAGCGGCGTGGAGTCGTCGTCGGTCCCGTTGTGGATCTCCCACAACAGCTTCGGCGTCGCGGGGTCGGTGACGTCCAGGGCGTAGTAGCCCCGGCCGCCCTGGCGGTACCCGCCCACCAGCACCGTCCGCCAGTCGTCGCTCGACGCCGCGGTCTCGGCCCCCTTGAACATCCGCATGTCGCGGACCACGGGGGTCGAGTCCAGGTTCGTGATGTGCCCGCCCTGGATCTGCTCGTGGACCTTGGGCAGCAGGTAGTTCGGCACGTAGCCCCACAACTCCTCGCCCGTCTTCGACGGGTCGGTGGTGTTGTTCGCGCGGAAGGCGTGCAGCACGCCGTCGTTCGTCGCCGCGTAGACCACCTGCTGCCGCGTCCAGTGGTCCTCCTGGAAACGGTAGTAGGAGACGATCGGGATCTCCAGGTTCGGGCGGCCGGTGACGCTCACCGAGGCGTGGTAGATGTCGGCCAGCCGGTTCCCCTCGCGCGCCGTGCCGCTCCGGCCGTGGACGTAGTTCACCGTCTGCGCCACGAACGTCGGGTCCGTGCACTCGCCGGACTCGCAGCCGAGCTGCTCCGCGGTCAGCCGCGCGTTGGTCGTGTCGAAGTCCTCCAGCGGCACCGGCGCGGTGAACGGGGTCTTGCGCGGCCCGGCGGCGGGCGTCGTGACCGTCCGCAACGAGCGCTCCACCGTGCGGGCGTTGAGCACCGCGCCGTAATCGACGTAGTAGTCCGGCGAGCTGTCCGGCACGGCCGTGCCGGTCGAATCGCAGACGTACGCGGAACGCTCGAGAATGCCGGACCAGGGCTGGGAGGCGCGCGGGAGCAGCCCCGTGTTGAACTGCCACTGCACTACCCGCGGCGGGTCGTCCTCGGTGATCTGGTTCGTCACCGCAACCAGCGTGCGGGAGGTGACGCCGGCGGCGGACACGTGGTGCAGGATGCCGTCCAGGCAGGCGATCAACGAGTCGGTGTCCTGCGCGTCGCAGATGCCGCAGGAGGTCGGGCAACGCGGGTCGCCGGGCGGACATCCCTCGCAGGCGATGCGGTCCAGCACCCGCCGCTGGTCGATCCCCTCGGCGGTGGTGCCCGGGCAGAGCGTCAGGCCGATCACGTAGAGCGGCAGCCCGAGCGTCTTGGAGGTGTACAGCGCGCGCGCCGCCACCGCCGACGTCGTGTACGGGTTGGCCTCGCCGGAGTTCGGCACGCCGTCCGTGATCAGGATCACGGCCCGCTCGCGACACGCCGCGTACCGATCCGTCCCGCCCTCGACGTTCGACGGGTCGGTCGCGAAGAAGTGCCGGACGTCGTGCAGGGCCGCGGAGACCGGACTGCCGCAGTAGCGGAACGCCTCCTCGATCTCGTCGCGCACCGCCCGGTTCAGCTCGTTGATGTCGGTATCGTCCCCGCCCCAGTGGACCAGGCCCCCGAAGATCGGCTGCGACGGCGTCTCACGGCCGCGGATGCCGACGTCGATCGGCTGCCCGCGCCACAGGTACGGCTCGCCGTAGCCGTTCGTGTACGAGAACATCCCGCTGATGTCGGTCTGCGGGCTGTAGAAGCTGTCGAAGAACGCCACGCCGAACCGCACCCGCTCGCGATACCGCTCGAGGATCCCGTACGGGATGTCCCGCTCGCCGTACTCCTGGAACTGCGGAATGACCCACTCGCGCGGGATGAAGAACCGCTGGTCCCGCAAGGCCGCCGAGCTGCAGTTCTCGAGAAACTCCCGCTGGACGCAGGAGCCGGACCAGAAACGGAGGCACTTGTAGGTGGCGTCGGTGACCGGCCCGAGCAGCGCGTCCTGGACCATCATCCAGCGCGTGCGCCTGGCGGGGTTGTTGCACAGCGGGTCGCCCTGGATGCAGCAGGGGACCTTGTGCTCCTCGCGGAGGTACTCCATCGAACCCGACGTGTCGAGCAGCAGCAACACGTTGGGCGACGGAGCGAAGCTGGTCTCGAACGGGTCCTCCGCCCGCGCCGCGGCCGGCGCGAGCAGCGCCAGCAGGGCCAAGCCGAGCGCCGCCCCCCGCACCGGCCACGCCCGCCGCCCGTCGTCCGATGCCCGAACCCGCGTGTCGTCGTTGCTCATGGCATCCTCTCCCCGCTACAGCGTGCAATCCGTCGGTCCGATGACGCTCGTCGCGCGCACCACCGACCTGGCCTCGCTCCGCAGCGACCCCGCCGGCCCGCCCGCCAGCGGGAGGGTGAGGTCGGCCGCGGAAGTGAACGTGTACCGGCGGAAGCAGAAGCTCACCCCCTGCGTGCCGGACACGGAGTAGCCCGCCGAATCCCCGTACTCGTAGGCGCGGTCGACCAGGATGTCGTAGTCCGGCCGCAGGTCGGAATAACCGATCGACCCGGCGGCCGAGATCGTCCCGTCAACCAGCGTGGTCGGCGCCCCCGCCGCCCCAGTGTCGAACGAGGCCCGTTCGAAGGAGAAGTTGAAGCGGCGGTTGCGCGTCATCCAGGAGCGGTACATCGAGTAGTTCAGCGCGAAGGCGCGCATCGAGACCATCGTCCCCAGCTCGGCCACGAACTCGGCCTGGCGCGCCCCGCGCAGGCTGCCGGCCGTCGCGGTGTCGGCCCGCGTGGCATCGACGATGATCGCCCCGAGGATCGACAGGCCCAGGGCCACGAGCATGGTGATGATCAGCACCATCCCCGGCTGGCCGCGGCGTCGAAGCTGTTGTCGTGTCGTGCGCATCGTCCCACCCTCACCACAGATTCGCGAACGCGATGTTCGGCAACTGGACCTCGGTCGTGTACGTCCGCACGTGCGCCGCCCCCTCCGCGCCCGGGACGACCTCCCAGGCCTTGAGCCGCTGCCGGCGATCGGGTCGCGGCTGGAACGGGAACTTGGGGTCCTCGATCCGCGTGCGGACCGTCAGGCGGACGATCGCGGAGCGGATCGCCTCGGGGCGCGCCGTGAGCGTGCCGTCCGGAGGGTTGACCGCGCCGCCGATCACCACCGTCCCGTCGTCCGGGATGTCCGGCGAGAGGTCGATGTCGAAGGTCGCCGATCCGCCCGCCCCCGGCGCCGCCGCGCGGAACCAGATCTGGAAATCGACGGCGTACTGCACCACGACCTCCCGGGTCGCGGGGAT
>JAAZOP010000442.1 GCA_012797735.1 Myxococcales bacterium | reverse complement strand
GCCGGCCTGCGCCGCCGCCGCCGCCTCGGCCGCCGCCGCCGCCGCCTCGGCCGCCGCCATCGCCGCTTCGGCCTCGCGGGCCTGCCGGTCCATTTCCTGCATCTTCAAGAGGGTTTCCTGGTCCTTGAGCGCTCGGTCCAGGTTCTCCTGGATCGCGGCCCGCAACTCGTCGTAGTCGAGCCCGGAACCCTCCGGTGGACGGCCGGAGCAGTGCGACAGCGCCTCCCGGTAGCTCGCGATCGCCGGGTCGTACCCCTCCGGGGTCGTGATGTTGGTGAACCGATGCTGCACCAGCGCCGTGTTGAAGTACGCCTCGGGCCGGGCAGGGTCGAGCCGCTTGGCCGCCTCGTACTTCTCGATGGCCATCGCGTAGGTGTACCGCGTGCCCTCGATGTACTCGCCCTCGCCCTCCATCGATTCCTGCTCCGAGGCCAGGCCGCGGATCGCGACCCCGAGCCCGATCAGGGCGTCGTAGCTGTCGGGGCGGATCCGCAGCGCTTCGGTGTACGAGCGGAAGGCTTCGGCGTAGCCGCGGAAGCCGAGGTTCAGCGAGGCGTAGTTCATGTGCGCCTCGAAGTTGTCCGGGTCCCGCTCGATCACCTTGCGGAAGTCGCCGATCGCCGCGCGGATGTTTTCCTCGGCCAGGAAGATCAGGCCGCGGAGGTTGTAGATCGGGGCGTAGTTCGGGTTCTTCGTGATCGCGTACTGGCAGACGAGCAAGGCGAACCGGCGGAAGCGCTGGTTCGCCTCGGAGAGCTGCGAGTAGTCGAAGAAGAAGCGGGCCAGGTTTTCCAGGGCGACGACCGCGTCGGCCTGCACCGCGAGGGCCGAGCCGATCAGGACGTCGGCGGCGCCCTCGGCGGCCTGCTGGCCGGGCCGGAAGTTGCCCCGCTTGAAGGCCAGGATCGCCAGGTTGATGTACGCCTCGTAGGCGGTGATGTCGGCCTTGTAGGCCTTCTCGAAGAGCTGCTGGGCCTTGGCGTCGTCGCCGTCCACGAGGGCGTAGACGCCGAGCTGGATCAGCGCCGGCGGGTAGTCGGCGCGGAGTTCGAGCGCCGCCTGGAAGGCCTGGCGGGCCTGGTCGTGCAGGTTGCACTGCTGGTACGTCACGCCGCGGGCATAGAGGGCCTCGGCGATGCCGTCGGAGGTGTCCTCCGACACCTCCTGGAAGGCGTCGGCGATCTGGTTGCACTGCTCGGTCGTCCAACGGCCACCCTGGCGAATCTGCAGGAACTGACCGACGGCCTCGGCGAACCCCTCCCGCGTTTCCGCAGTCACCTGGGTCGCACCGCCCGCTGCTCCCGTGCCCGGTCCTTCACCCCCGGGTTCGACGGGCTCGGTGGGACAGCCGGCGAGCGCGAGGCCGGCGAGCAGGGCGACGAACGGGATGAAACGACAGACACGCATGGTGGCCCTCCTCCTACTGCGCCCCGCCTGCGGCCGGTGCGGGCGGCGGTGCGGCCGGCGGTGCGGCCGGCGCGGCGTAGAACTGGTAGCGCCCCCGATCATCGACGCAAGCCGCGCCGGGGACGACCGTCACCGGCAGCTGGCGCTCGCCGAACTCGGTGGTGGTGGTGATGATGCCCAGGTCGAGGTCCGGGGCGGCGTAGTGCACGCGGTTGAGGTTCGGCCGGCCGTAGACCTCGTTGGACACGCGGTAGCGGGACGGGTCGATCTCGTACAGGGCGGCCTCGCAGCGCTCCGAGTACTCGTTGAACCACTGTTCGCGGGTCGCCGTCGCCAGGCAGTAGCCGAACGCTTCGATCGCGTGCTGCTTGATCGGCTCGGCTTGGTTGTCGAGCTGTTCGCGGTAGGCCTGCTCGACCTCGACGAACTCCTCGCGCCGGAAGGCGGGAGGCGTCGGGGCGTTGTACATGTCCTTCCAGAACTGGAGGAACATGTCGCCGACGCGGGAGGCGGCGGCGATCTCCCAGGCGGGGACCTGCAGGTAGGCGATGGAGTCGTAGTACCTGCGGGCTTCGCTGATCTTCGCGTCGCGGTCGCGCGCGAAGGGGACGAAGGCCTTCTCGGTCCACATCTTGTACTTCTCCATCGACATGCAGATGTTCATGTACTCGCGGCTGCCGCGGAACTGCGTGCAGGCGCTGCCGGAGGGGTTCCAGTCGTCGGGATCGAACTCGGGCCATCGAATCGCCTTGAACTGGTCGTAGATCTTCTCGCCGATGTAGAAGCGGGCCTGTCCAAGCGCGTTGGCGACCTTGTCGGCGCGGACGAAGATCTGCGCCTGCTTGGCCGCCTCGTCCTCGCCCTCGACCTCGATCGCGAGTTCCTCGAGCAGCTTGTTCCAGGTGGCCTCGCGGCGGCCGGCGAGGATCGCGGCCGGGTCGGCCCCGGCGCTCTCGCCCTCGGCCGCCTCGTCCGAGAACTCGGGCAACCGCACCAGCCCGTTGGCCTTGGTCGCGTACTCGTAGGCCTTGCCGCGGTTGTCGCGACAACGGCGGACCACCGTCACATCGGCCTCCTCGAGGTTTTCCGGACACGAGGCGCGCTCCCAGTAGGACTCGGCGACGAGCATCGTGGCGCGGATCTCGAACTCCTTGCCGCCCTTGCGGCCGTACTTGCGGAGGTACTCGTCGTAGTGCCGTGCCACCTCCGGCCAGTTGTGCGAGCTGGTGTACAGCTCGCCGACCGAGAAGTAGGCCTCGGCGGCCTTCTTCTGGTACTTGCGGTTGCTGCCGAACTTCGCGTCGAGGAAGTCGGCGTCGGTCTTGGCCAGCTCGTCGTGGCCGAGGCCGATGCGGATCTGGACGGCGTTGAGCATCGCCTCCGGGGCGCGCTCGTCGGAGAGGTACGTCCGGGCGAAGTTCTCGTAGGCCGCGGCGGCCTTCTCGAAGAAGGCGAGCCGCGCCCAGGCGGCGGCGACCATGTACTGCGCGTTGGTGACGTGGTCGGAGTTCGGGTGCTCCTGGGCCAGGCGCAGGCGGATCTGGATCGCCTTCATGATCTTGTTGGCGTTCTCGTAGTAGTTGGCCGCCTCGTTGAGGATGTCGTCCATCATGTCCTCGTTGGCGGCGTCGAGGCAGCGGTAGCCCGGGTAGCTCTGCGGGAACTCGTCGTGCACCTTGAGCGCCAGTTCGGCGGCCTCCTCCCACTTGCGGGCCTCGGTGAACTCCTTGACCTTGAACAGCATCTGCTGGCAGTGGAGCACCGGGACCGCCTCGAGGAACAGGTTGAGCGAGCTCCGCTCGTCGTTGTTCTCGAGCACCGCGGCGTCCTCCGCCGCGGGGAAGTGGCCCTCGAGGGCGACGTTGGTGGCGGCGATGATCTCGGGCACGCACTCGTCGACGCCGGCGCGGTTGAGGCGGACGATGATCTCGAAGTAGTTCATCGCCGAGAGGACGGCGATGCGGCGGTCGTCGGAGTCCTGGGTCGCCTTGTATTCCTCGGCGATCTGCTTGAACAGCACCGCCGCCTCCTGCCACTTGTTGGCGTCGAGGAACAGGAAGGCGCGGTTGAACTTGACGTTCGCCAGGTCCTCGTGCTGGTCGATGTAGCAGATGTAGCGGTGGAAGGCCTCCTCCATCGAGGTTTCGGCCGGGGTGAACTCGCGGGCGGCCGGGATCCGGTTCTCCCAGGCGGTGCCGCCGCCGGACTGGCGGTCGCGCTGGTGCTCCCGCGCCTGTCGCGCCCGCTCGCCCGTGTCCCGCGCCAGCACGCGCTGGACGTCCTGGTACTGCTGGTCGTAGAGCTTCTTGTAGCAGAGCACCGAGGCGTAGGCGGCCTCGCGCGCGTACTCGCCGTTCGGATCGGCGCGGACGACGGCGTCGAACGCCTCGCCGCACTTGTCATACTGCTCCGACTTCCAGAGCAGCTCGGCCGCGAAGTACTTCGCCTTGTAGACCGAGTACGGGTTCTGGTACTCCCACTCGGGCGGCGGCTCCAGCCGGTCGTAGTAGTACGGCGAGGAAGGGTCGCCGAAGTTCTCGATGAACGCCTGGTACAGTTCGGCGGCCTTGGCCATCGTGTTGCGGTCGTTGGTCCCGGGCATCTGGTCGGAGCCGGCCGCCTCGCGGTGCCAGCGCACCGCGGTGTCGATCATGAAGTCCGCGGCCCACCAGGTGCAGGTGCGGACGTTGTCCGCGCTGTGCCGGGAACCGTTCTGGACCACGAAGAACTTCCAGACCTCGACCATGTTCTTGATCTCGTCGACAATCGTCTGCTTGGCGTCCTGGCTGGCGACGCCGCCGGCGGTCGTGGCCTGGGCCATGCGGCTCTGCGTGATCCAGTACTGGTAGTCGCAGAACTTGTCCGAGTCGCGGTTCTTGTCCATCAGCTCGTGGTAGGCGATGACCGCGTTGTCGTGCTCGCCCTGCGAGTAGTAGTACTCGGCGAGCGACTCCATCATCTTGACCGTGAGGTCGCCGCCGACGCGCTCGAAGTAGCGCCACGCCTGGTCGGCGCGGCCGGTCTGGGCGTAGGCGGTCGGCAGCTCCATGCGCGCCGTGCGCAGGAGCTCCTCGGAGTCGGGGTTCTCCGGGTTCTGCTGGGCGTAGTTGATGACGTCCTCGAAGGCCTGGAGGCACTTGGTGTACTCCTGCAGGTTGTACAGGCACCAAGCCTTCTTGTACAGCGCGTAGCCGTAGACGCGGTTGCCGCGGATGCCGAGGATCTTCTCGTAGTAGCGCAGCGCCTCGGCCATGTTGCCCTCGTCGTTGAAGTAGTACTCGGCGAAGGACAGGTACGCGTTGGGGACGTACTGGGACTCCTGGTGGTCGCGGATCAGGACGTTGTAGACCGTGCGGGCCTTGAAGTTGAAGTCGTCCTTCTGCTCGGGGTCGTCCGTGTCGCGCGCCCGCTCCTCGAAGGCGAAGGCCAGGTAGAACAGCGCCTCATCGATGCGGGCCCAGTCGGGGAAGTTCTGGACGATGGAGTAGTAGGCCTCGATCGCCTTGTCGCTCCACTGCAGCGCCTCCTGACGCAAGGTGTCGCGCTGCTGGTAGAGTTCCTGGGCGCGATTCGTGTTGCCCTGGGACTCGGCGTCGAGCGCCTGCATGTCGCGCTCGCCGGCGGCGAAGTTCCGCGCGTCCTGCATCTCGTAGTACAGCTGTGCGATGCGGAAGTAGATGTCCGGCTTGGTCGGATCGCTGTCGGGCGTGGTCCGCAGGAGGCGCTGGGTGAGATCGATCTCGCGCTTGATGAGGTCCTCGATGCGGCGCTGCACGCCGCGGCGGGGGTCGTCCGGGCGCTGCCCGATGCCCGGCTGATGGGTGCGCGGGGCGGTTCCCGCCGCGGGCGTGCGATCGTCGCGCTGCACGGTCGCGGCCGCCGCCTCGGGCGCACCGCCCACGCTGACGCCGGACCACTGCGAGGGGTCGACCCCCGCCGGGCACTTCGCCAGCAGGGCCTCCGTGTTCGGCGGCAGGCAATAGTCGGGCAGCGGAGCCTCGGACTGGATCGCGCCGCGGTTCGGCGTGCTGGTCTGCTCGCCGCGCGGCGGCAATGCCGCGGCCAGCGCCGGCACCAGCAGCAGCAGCGGCAACAGCAACCCCGAGGGACGGGTTCGAAGGATCTCCAAGGTCTTGCGGTTCATCGCCCCACTACCTCCCGCACTTCGAGACGACGGGCTGCTGGTAGAAACCCAGCTCGTCGCGCCAGAACTCCCCCTCGAACGGCCACAACATGTGCTCGCTGTCGGTCTGGATCCGCTCCATCTCGCGCCCCGGCACGTTGGTCACCTGCGTGCCGGCCAGTTCCGCCGAGAGCTGGCCGCGGATCGCGTTCAGGATCTCGATCTCGATGCGCGTGGCCTGGTTCAACAGCTCCTGCAGCTCCGTCAGGAACCGCTCGTAGCGCCGGTGCGCCAGGTCGCCCGCGTTCTCGATCGCGATCCCCTTGGCGATGCCGATGTCCTGCACGATCCGCTCCCCGACGCTCGAACTCTTGAACCCCTGCGGCATGCTCTGCAGCCGCCCCTCCTCCGCCTTCAGCGTCTCGACGTACTCCAGGTTGCGCAGCAGCGTGCGGTCGGACAGCGCCGTGTTGATGATCCGCGCGATCTTGGGATCGACGTCCGCCGTCCCCTCCTTGAGCTGCACGAGGAATTGGAAGAACGTGTAGTTGTCGAGGTACTGGTTGATGTAGCCCTGGAGCGCGTCGTAGATCGGCTGGTACTCGTTGACGAACGCTTCCACCGTCTGCTGCGCGTAGTCGTACTGGCAGAGCGTGAAGTAGATCACCGCCTTGAGCACCAGCGACTCCGGATAGTACTGCTCCTCGAAGAAGGGCGAGTTGATGGTGTGGATGTTGCCGAGCGCGCGGGGGAGATCCTCCACCATGTAGTAGGCCCACGCCTTCTCGAAGATGGAATCGACCCAGTACTCGGAGCTGATCGGGATGTGGTCCCAGGCCTCCATCGCCGAGGCGAAGTGCTTGGTGGTGTAGTAGATGCGCGCCAGCGACAGGTAGGCCAAGTTGAGGTAGCGCTCCTCCTCGTCGGACAAGAACAACTCGTCCTCGAACTTGTCCACGATTTTCTGGAACGAATCGACCGCGGTCGCCGCCGTTCGTTCGCGGACGTACGTGATGCCGATGAAGAACTGCGCCGCGACGAAGTGCTCGTCCTCCGAACTCACCCGCTCGAAGAACACGCGCGCCTTCTGGTACTCCATCTGCCGGTACCAGTAGCGGCCCATCATGAAGAGCAGCTCGTTGTACAGCCCGCGGGTCTCCGCGTTGTCGAACTCGGCGAGGGCGTCGAGCGAGTCGCCGTAGCGGCCGACGAGCGACACGATGTCCGCCGGCTCGGGCAGCTCGCGCGACAGTTGCGCCAGCCATTGCAGCGTCTGGCGGAAGTAGATGTGTCCGTTGCCGCGCTTGACGATTTCCTCGAAGACCGCCAGCGCCGCCTGGAAGAAGCGCAGGCGGAAGAGGCACTTGCCGAGGAAGAACTCGGCCTTCTGCACGTTGGCCGGCTCGTCGTGCCCCATCCCCTCGATCACGTGCTGGAACTGCACCGCCGCGCCGGTGAAATCGTTCTGCTCGTACAGGCGCAGCGCCTGCGCCAGGATCTGGCTCGGCGGACCCTGGGGCGGGGGCGGCGGTTGTTCGACGTTCGTTTCCGGGCCGACGCCGAAGGTCATCGTGTCCCCGGTCCCGCCGGTATCCTCCGGTTCGAACGTCATCACCTGCGCCGCCGCGAGCGCCGGCAGCAACATCGCAGCCGCGAAGGCGCCCAGTCCCAGGAACCTCAGTCTGCTTGCCATGCCTCACCTCTTCCGGCCGGGTAGCCGCAGCGACGGAGCCCGTTTCGCCTGCCCGGCGCGACGATGCCGACCACGACCCACGAAACCCCGTCTGTTCCTACGTCCCTCGGTCCTCTGTACCATCGTCCCAACACACCGGGACGGGTCGCACTGTAGGTGAACCGGGAACGGCCCGTCAAGCCCATTGATCGCCAAACCTGTTCGGTAATTCAGGAGGATCCGGTATCGCACATCCGGTGCCATGACGATCGTCCCTCCGGCGCCCGCCGCCCGGTTTTCCCGAGCCGGGGTACCGGTAGCGCGCGGCGGCCGGTCGTCCCAGGCCGGGGTGCCTGCGGCCCAGGCCGGGGTGCCTGCGGCGCATGGCGGGCCGCCGTCCGGGCTCGACCGCCGGTTCCATCCCCGGCCGGAGACCGGGCTCTCGCGCCGGAGGCCGCAAGCCGGCACGGTCCGTCCCGCCCCTGGTCCGTCGAGGGCGGAGGTGCGAGGCGGCGCGGGAACGCGAAATGTCGGCCCGCGACCGGGCACCCTGGATCGAGGAGGGACGCGGCCGGCGGCCAACGCGCCCCGGCGTCGTCCCGCCGAGCCGGCTTTGCGCTTGACTTGCCGCGCGGCGCGCTCGTAGACTACCGCGCTGCCAGCGACTGGCCGGTGAGGGGAAAGGAGAGCCGCATGAACCGTCAGCGAGTCTTGTCCGCGGTGCTCGCCGCCGCCGCCCTGCTCGGGACCGCCGCCTGCGAACCGACCGGCGTGGGCGACCCGTGCACGCCGGAGGTCCAGCCGCCCGAGGGTCAGGCGTGGGCCTACGGCGAGGTGTCGGTCGAGACGCGGTCCCTGCAGTGCCGCACGCGGACCTGCATGGTCTACCACTTCTTCCCCGCCGGTCGCGAGCCCGGCGAACCCGACTGGCGCATCCGATCCAACTGGCCGGCGGAAGGCAGCCCGCAGGAACCGTGCCGGAACATCGCCACCGACGAGTTCGTCGACCACTTCTGCAAGACGATCCGGAACCCCGGCACCGGGCAGCTCGAGGTCGATTACAGCACGCCGGGGGATCACCCCGACTGGTACTGCAACTTCGACATGACGCTGGTCAACCTGTCGCGCCCGTTCTGCACGCTCAAGTGCGGCGGCGCGGGGCGAACGTTCGAGTGTCCCGAGGGGTTCACGTGCCGCGAGGTGGTGCGGATGGGACCGGAGGGGATGCGGGGCAGCTACTGCGTGCCCGAGCGTCTGGCCGACTGCGACCGGTTCACCCCGGGCGACCAGGACTGCTGCCAGGACCTCCGCCTGTTCTAGCCGCTCGTCGCGGCCCTCCCTTCCTCCGACTTCCCACCCGTGCAACGCTCGTCCCGCTCCCGCGCGCCGTTCGACCCGCCGCCGGCGTCGTCTCCACGCCAGCCACCGGCAGGCCGGCTCGAGCGGGGCCGTGCCGCCGAAGCGCTCGTCCGGCAGGAGTTGGAACGGCGGGGGTGGGCCGTGCTTGGGGCGAACGTGCGGGCCGGCGGGGGGGAACTCGACCTGTGCGCCCTGGCGGGCGGCGTGCTGCACGTGATCGAGGTGCGCAGCCGGGTCGGCGGGCACGCCGGGCATCCGCTGGAGAGCGTCGGCCCGGCCAAACGCCGCCGGCTGGCCCGCACCGTCGCCGTCGCGCTGGCGGAAGGCCGGCTACCGCGGCAGTGCGAGGTGCGCTACGACGTGGCGACCGTCGTCTGGCCGGAGACCGGCAGCGCACCGCGGGTCGAGGTGTTCGAAGGCGCGTTCGACGCGCTCGACCTCTGGTAGGCCGGCGCTACTTGCGTTCGAGGGCGGCGGCCATCCGGGCGCGGAACTTCTCGAGGTCGGCCTTGACCTGGCCGCGCTCGGCGTCGGAGGCCGCCTCGAGGCGCTGGAGCAGTTGGCCGAGGGTCTCGACTTCCGCGGCCTGGTGGTCGCGCAGCCGGTCCAGCATGCGCTGGACCTCCTCGAACAGATCCTGCAACTCGTCGCCCTTGCGCAGCTTGCCCTGCAACAGGAGGTGGTCGCCATCGATCTGCCGGACGAGCATCTTCATCCGGTAGATCGGGCCGACGACCTTGTGCGTCACCACGATCCCGACCGCCACCAGCACGAGGAAGATGACGATCAAGGCCAGCAGGATGAACCGCAGGTCCCGGTGGTTGGCCCGCCGGAGGTCCTCGAGGCGTTTCTGCGTGTCCTGGTCGAGCGCCGAGAGGCGGGAGCGGGTGTCCGCCTCCATCTCCTGCGCGCGCTGGTCGGTTTCCGCCCGCACCGTCTCCTCGATCTTGCGGATCCGGTCCCGCTGGCGCTCCTGCTCGTCCTCGGCGGCGGTCCCGGGCGCGGGTTCGAGCGGTCGATCCTGTTCGGGCGCGGCCGCGGGGGCGGCCGGTTCCGCCGGCGCGGCCGGTTCGGCGGGGTTCGCGGGGGGCGGGGCGTCGCCGGGGTTCGCGGCGGGGTTTGCGGGAGGCGGGGCGTCGCCGGACGGACGCAGGCCGAGCGCTTCGCAGAGGGGGCGGCAGGTTTCGGCATCGCACGCGGCGCCGCTGCCCTGGGCGACCACGCCGGGCGTGGCGCCGGCCACCGGCGGCGCCTCGCAGGGCGGGCAGGAAGGCGGAGCGACGCACGGGAGCTGCCGGTTGATCAGCTGCTGGGCCGAGATCTCCATCTCGCGCCGCAGCATCAACGCCGCCTGGTCGGCGACGTCGCTGATCCCGCGGTGGGCGATCCCCGCCTCTTCCTCCAGACGTCGTTCGGAGTCCTGCATCCGGACGAAGAGCAACGCCCCCATGATGGCCATCAGGAGGGCCGAGGCGCCGGAGAGCAGCAGCGAGTACTTGAACTGGAATCGCCGGTCGAGGAGCAGGTTGCGAATCCGGCGGCGCGGCTTGGGGGCGGGCGCAGCGGTTCCCTGGTTCTCAGCCATCGTGGCCTCCGTTCCCGGGCATCATAGGAGAGGGTGTTTGCGGAAGTCCAGCGGGATGCGCGGTGCGGCGCGCTACTGTTCGCGGAGGTAGCCGATCAGGCTGCCGACGGCGGCGCGGACGGCGGCGCGGAGCGCGTCGGTCTGCACCGACGGCACCTCGGCGTCGGTCAGCGTGCCGCTCCGGCGCTGGGCGCTGCCGTTGCCCCGGAGCATCACGCGGAGGTTCTGGTCCTGGTCGAGGACGAGCAGCGAGACGACGGCGGAGATGACGTTGTCGGTGCGGGTGACCGAGACGATCGAACCCTGCAGCACGAACCCGATCAGGTTGCGCCGCTGCAGCTCCTCGCGGAAGGCCTGCGCGGCCGGAATCTCGCCGTGCGGCTCCACGCCGGCGGCCCGCCCCAGCTCCTCGAGGAGGAACTGGCGGGCGAGAGCGGCGAAGTCGTCGCGACCGACGCCGGAGCCGTCCCCGAGCTGTCCGACGGCCACGTAGAAGCGCGGGGGCTGCGAGGACGACGACCCGCTCCCGCCGCTTCCACTTCCGCTCCCGGACCCGCCGCGCAACTGCTCGAGCCGGGCCTGCAACGACGGCAACCCCTCGGTCACCAGCCGGCGGACGTCGGCGTCGCTGTCCTGCTTGAGCTTCTCGAACTTCTCGATCAACGGCGGCAGGTCCGCGGCGTGCAGGCTGCTGCGCGCCAGCCCGAGCATCGTCGAGGCGGCGGTATAGCGGACCAGGGCGTTCGTGTCGTCCAGGCGCGCGACGATCGCCGCGACAATCGTCTGCAGGTCGTTCCCCGAGGCCGTGACCGCGATCTGCTCGAGCGACTCGACCGCCTGGACCCGCACCCGGTAGTTCAACTCCTCCAGCTGCTCGATCAGGTAGCTCACCCGCTCGTCCACCGCGCGGGCCGGCGGAGCGACGGCCGCACCGATGCCCAGAACCGCGAGGCAGTACCAGAGGCGCGTTCGAAGAATCCCAGCTTGCATCGTCTTCCGGCCGCCCGCCGGGACGCTCCCGGCGCGTCCCGACCACCGGCGTCTTCGACGGCGCGCCCCCCCCGCGTATTCTCCCCGCACCGGGGACGCCGATCTCGACCCCGAGTGTACACGGAGCGGGTCGGACTTGTCACCACCCGCCGCCGGCCGGTAGGCTGGGCCGTGCCTTCGCGACGGTCACTGTGGCTCGTTCCATGGTTGGCGGCACTGGCCGCGAATGCCGCCGCGGGCGAACCTCCCGCAACCGTGCGGATCTGGGCCGGAACGCGGCTGGATCTGGTGTCCCGCGAGATCGCCGACGAGGCGGGCGCGCGCTGGCTGGAGGTCGAAGTCCGCCTCGCCTCCGACCGCGACGAGCCCGTCGCCGGCGCGGAACTGCGCTTCGACCGCCCCGGCGGCTCCGAACGTTGCTCGACCGACACGACCGGCCGCTGCCGGGTACGCCTGCGCATGCCGGCCGGAGGCAGCGCCCCGTGGGTCGCACACTTCGACGGCGCCGAACGCCTGCGGCCGTGCTCCGCCAGCGTCCCCGCCGGCGCCCCACGGACGCCGGCCGGCCACGCCTGGGCCGTCTTCCTGCCCCTCGGCCTGCTCGTCGCCGGAATGATCGCCGCACTCGCGATCCTCGCTGCCCGCCGGCTCTCGCCCCTGTGGCGCACCTGGCGCGCGGCCCGGCGCCGACGCGCCGCCGCCGGACGCAGCGATCGCAGCGGTGCGGGGCGGCCGACCGGCATCGGCCCGCGCCGGGTCCGCGTGCTCGACGCCCTTCGCTTCCGCCCGATCAGCGGGGCACGCCTCTTCCCCGCCACCCGACCCGATGCGTCACCGGCCACCACCGATCGCGACGGTTGGGCCGAACTGCCCGACCGGCGGGAACCCGTCGTCGCACGAGCCCCCGGCTACCTGTCCCAAACGCTGCCTGCCGTACCGCAAGCCGCCGGCGGCGAGCCGCCGCCCGACGCGCCGCCGCCCGACCGGCTGGAACTCCTGCGATCTCGAGACGCCCTGGTCGCCCTGCTCGAAGCTCCCGCCGGTTCCGAGAAACGCCCGGCCGGCGCCTGGCCGGAATCGGTCCTGCGCATCGCAAGTCGCGTGCTGCCTCCCGCCGAGGCCGAACGGGTCGCCCGATTGTGC
The DNA here is from genome assembly GCA_012797735.1 of Myxococcales bacterium. Classification (GTDB taxonomy): domain Bacteria; phylum Myxococcota_A; class Polyangia; order DRWM01; family JAAZOP01; genus JAAZOP01. The sequence continues at coordinate 5,997 of JAAZOP010000442.1, read as the reverse complement.
TACCGCCGCCCCGCGCCGCCCGATGCGGCCGATCGCCGACTGGTGGAAGCGCTGGCCGGCCGCGTCACGGCCGAGACGCAGGGGCGCTACCCGTCGCCTCAGGAGATGCTCGAGGCCCTGGCGTCCGAGCGCCCGGCGCCCGACGGCCGGAACGAATCGTCCGTCAAACGCCCCGCCGAGACCCCCCCGACCGGAACCGCGTTGCAGGGTTGACGGTCTTCTCGGCGCTTCCTTATCATCCGGGAACATTCGCCGGTCGCCGGCGGGAGGAAACATGTCGTCTCTCCAGATCCTCATCGTCGCCGCGGTGGTGGTGCTGATCGTCGTGGCGGCCGTCGTCCTGCGGTCGCGGGGTCGTCGTGCCGCGCCCCTGCCGCCCCCGGGTCGAAAGCCGGAAGTCGAGCCGCGTCGTGAGGCGGAGCCCGCGGTTCGCGCCGCGGAAGGTCGCGCCCCTGCTGCTCCGGCGGAGGTGGAGGCCGGGGAAGCGGCAGCGAAGGAAGCTGCGGCGAAGGAGGCGGCAGCGAAGGAAGCGGCAGCGAAGGAAGCGGCAGCGAAGGAAGCGGCAGCGAAGGAAGCTGCGGCGAAGGAGGCGGCGGCGAAGGAAGCTGCGGCGAAGGAAGCGGCGGCGAAGGAAGCGGCGGCGAAGGAAGCGGCGGCACAAGAAGCTCGGGCGGAGAAGAAGCGGCGCGTGGAGACGGTGCGCAAGGGACTCCAGGCGACGCGAGGCGGCCTGGTCGCCCGTCTGTCCAGGTTGTTCCAGGGGAAGAAGGAGCTGTCGCCGGAGCTGCTGGCCAGCATCGAGGAGGTCTTGATCACCAGCGACGTCGGCGCGCGGACGACCGACCGGTTGGTGGCGCGGGTGAAGGAGGGGCTGAGCGGGAAAGACCTGTCGGACGAGCGGCTGGTCTGGGAGTTCCTGCGGGAGGAAGCGCGGGCGATTCTCGGGTTGCGGGCCGAGGTGCCGCCGATGCGGGCGGGGGAGCCGTACGTCATCCTCGTGCTGGGGGTGAACGGGGTCGGCAAGACGACGACGATCGGCAAGCTGGCGTCGCGGTACAAGTCCGAGGGGAAGTCGGTGTTGTTGGCGGCGGCGGACACGTTCCGGGCGGCGGCGGTGCAGCAGCTGCAGATCTGGGGGCGGCGGGTTCCGTGCGAGGTGGTGAGCGGCAAGGAGGGGGCGGACCCGTCGTCGGTGGCGTTTGCGGCGATCGAGCGGGCGAAGGCGGACAAGGTGGACGTGGTGATCGTGGACACGGCGGGGCGGCTGCACACGAAGGTGCCGTTGATGGACGAGCTGAAGAAGATCCACCGGGTGGTGGGGAAGGCGCAGGAGGGGGCGCCGCACGAGGTGTTGCTGGTCCTGGACGCGAACACGGGTCAGAACGCGATCCAGCAGGCGGCGACGTTCCGCGAGGCGGTGCAGGTGACGGGGATCGTGCTGACCAAGCTGGACGGGACGGCCAAGGGGGGGGTGATCCTGGGGATTTGCGACGAGCAGAAGATCCCGGTGCGGTTCATCGGGGTGGGGGAGGGGATCGAGGACCTGCGCCCGTTCGAGCCGGACCTGTTCGTGTCGGCGTTGTTCGACGATGTGGACGAGGTATCGGCGGCGGCCTGAGGGGGGTGGGCCGGTCGTCCTGACAAAAGTCTTGATTGCACGCCGCGATGCGTGGTAAGCGTCCCCGAACTCGTGCCGGTCCGGCTGCGCGGAGAGGACGCCGTCGCGGAGCCGGGGCGTGCCGTTCGACGGGGCGACCGAGCAATCGTGGGTGAGGCGAGCATGATGAAGCGATGGTTCGGGTTGCTTGGCCTGGCGGCGCTGTGGGGGCTGCCTGCGCCGGCCTGGGGCCAGGACGAGATGACGTTCGATGACACGGGTGGCGGCGACGAGATGACGTTCGACGACACGGGTGGCGGCGAGGAAACCGGCGGCGAGACCGGCGGCGAGACCGGCGGCGAGACCGGCGGCGATCTGGCCGGGCTGCTGGGCGCGGCACCGACGACCACCTCGGAGGAGCCGGTCGAAGAGGCCGTGATCGACACCTCGGCCCTGCCGGAGCCGGAGATCTGGGCCGTGCAGCAGTCGTACGTGCTGCGGGACGGCCGCTTCGAGCTGACGCCGACCTACGGGATCTCGCTCAACGACCCGTTCGTCACGCACAACGCCTTCGGCATCAAGCTCGGCTGGTACATCACCGAGGTGCTCGGGATCGGCGCCTCGTTCCAGTGGTACCAGGGGCTCGACGCCGAGTCCGAGGACAACTTCCACATCCCGCGGTCGTTCCGGCTGGTGGTGCCGATCAACGAATACCAGTTGGGGGCGAACCTGCACTTCTCGTACGTGCCGATCTACGGCAAGCTGACGATCTTCAACGAGTGGATCTTCCACTGGGACTGCTTCATCGAGGGCGGGGTCGGGTTCCTGTACACGCGGCCGATCCCGGTGGTCGACCCGGAGGTCCGGACGTTCGACTTCGGGATCCGGGTGGCGGCGAACATCGGGATCGGGGCCCGCATCTTCATCACCAAGTTCGTCGCCGTCTACATCCAGTACCTCGACTTCATGTACATGGAGAGGCTCGAGAATCTCGCGATCGCGCCGTCCGAGACGACCGACCAGAACGACAACGATTGCGAGGATGCGAACGGCTGCTGGGCGACCAGCCGCTACAACGACAGCACCTGGCTCGGGGAGTCGAAGTTCACGAACGACATGATGCTCTTCGTCGGAGCATCGATCTTCTTCCCGTTCACCTTCGACTACGAGTATCCGAAGTAGGCGGGCGGAGGGAGGACGATGAAGGCCACCAAGATCGTACTGCTGGTCGTCCTGGCGTCCCTGGGGTTCTCCGCGGCGCCGCGGGCGGCTCGCGCGCAGGAGATCCAGCTCGAGGGTCCGTTGGCCGGTGCGCCGGCCGTGCGCCGGATGGTGCTGTACCGCGAAGGGCGGTTCTTCCTGACGCCGTCCGTCACGTTCACGATCCTCGACACCTACCGCCGGCACATGCTGTTCGGCGCCAAGGCCGAGTACAACATCCTCGACTGGTTGTCGGCGGGGATCTACTTCGGCGGCGGCTTCGGCTGGCGCACCGGCATCGCGGACCAGATCAACGACCTCGGGATCGATGACGTGCCGGGCCAGGACTACGACCTCAACTTCCCGCTGCGCGGCCACGTCGACAACCAGCTCGGCCAGCTCCAGTGGCTCGGGGCGGTCGAGGGGCGCGTGATCCCGCTGCGCGGCAAGTTCTCGCTGTTCGGCAAGCTGTTCCTGGCGATGGACGTCTACGTCAACCTCGGCGTCGGCATCGCCGGCGTCAAGGAGCGCGGCACCACCGACTGCTCCGCCCAGGTGACCGGTCCCTCGTGCCCCCAGGACGACTACCTGCCGATGGAGACGCGCGTGGCGGTCGGACCGTCGTTCGGCGGCGGCGTGACCGTCTACTTCAACGACTGGATCGGGCTGAACCTGGAGTACCGCTCCACGCCGTTCACCTGGAACCAGTCGGGGACCGACGAGTACGGCGAATCGGAGGTGGTCCTCGACCGCAAGATCGATTCGAACGACCGGTTCCTGGCCTGGAACCAGATGATGACGATCGGCTGCACGTTCATCTTCCCGTTCACCGCCGAGCGGACCAACTGACGAACGGACGAGGGGAGGGCGAGGCCCGGGGCCGGCGTGCCGGCCCGGCGGGACCGTTCGTGCGGGGGCCAGGGTGTCGGCCGGAGCCGTGCCGGGTCCGGTGGGCCGAGAAGCAGCGGTTCGGGGTCGGGTCGCGTCGAGGGGCGCCGGCGCGGTCGCGCGCGGCGGCAAAAGGGGGAGGTGGGCCGCTCAGGCCTTGGGGCGGCGGCGGATCACGCCGGCGCGGTCGATCACGTACCCCTTGGGCAGCGCCTTCTCCACCTCGCCGCGGTGCCCGGTGACGGGCCAGCCGGTCTCGACGAAACCGTCGAGCACGGCGTTCTTGATCCGCATCGAGTCGTCCTGGAGAAACAGCCGGATCAGCGGTTCGCGCGCCGCCTCGCCGCGGCAGGCGAAGGCGGTGGCCACGGCCTGGAACCGCGCCGTTTCGTGGACGTCCTCCAAGAACCGGATCACGGCCCCCGTCGCCTCGTCGCCCGGGAAATCGGCCAGCGCCATGATGAGCTGGATCTTCCGCTCGGGGTTCCGCTCGTATTCCGTGTCGAGCTCGCCGAGCAGTTCGATCAGCAGGTCGCGCAGCTCGTCGCGGGACAGGATGCGGGAGGCGATCCGGACGAGCCAGGAGATGCTCTCCTGGGAGCGGAGCGCCTGCTTGATCTGCGGGAGGATCGCCGCGCCGCGGGACGCGAGGGCGTCGGCGATGTACTCCTTCTCCTCGTTGTCGGCCGCGGAGGGCTCGATGTAGATCGTGAAGCGCTGCAGGAGCGCGGCCGTCGCCGCCTCGCTGGGATCGGCGAGCACGGCCTGGACGACGCCCCAGCGTTCCTCCGGCTGGAGGTACTTGTTGAGCAGCTTCTTGATGTTCTTCTCGAGCCCGCGGGAGGGGGCGGAGCCGCCGGTCGCTTCGGCGGCGGGCTTGTCCTTCTTGCGGAACAGATCGAAGAGGCCCATGGGTGGTCGGCCGCGCGACGGGGCGCCGCGCTACTTGATGATCGGCTTGAAGGTGATCTGGCTTCCCTGGACGAGAATCTCGAACTCCACCTGCTTGCCGGGGTTCTTTTCCAGGATCTTCTTCTCGTTGTCCACGAGGCGGGCGCGGAAGTCGGCGAAGGAGACCGCGTTGGGGTCCTGCTTGATCTGCTTCTGGGCCGCCTGGAACTTCTCGTAGAGCTGCTGGTAGTAGGCTTCGCGCGGGTCCGCCGCCGCCGCCTCGTCGTCCGCCATCGCCTCGCCCTCTTCCTCGTCGCCGAGCAGGGCGGCCATGAGCTGGTTGATCCGGTACGAGAGTCCGCCCAACTCGGCGCTCTGCACGTCGAAGCGGTGCGTCCAGTCGCCGTTCATGATGCGCAGCAGGCCGTCCTCGATCTGGGTGATCGGGCGCAGCAGGCCGTGGGCGATGACCAGCGCGGCGATGATCGCGATCACGAACGCCACCGCCGTGAGCAGCCAGACCAGCCACATCGAGGACAGCGCCGCCATCGCGTGCGTCTTGTCGACCAGGACGATCATCGCCAGGTAGCCGACGGCGAAGGACGGGTCGTCGCGGGTGATCTGGCCGACGTCGTTGGTCAGGCCGACCGCGCGCGCCAGGTACGTCGTTCCGCCGTACTCGAAGTCCCGCGGGGGACGCAGCCCCTTGCCCCCCTTGTCGGTCGCGGAGATTCCCGCCACGGCGCGCAGGTCGGCGTCGAACGCCGTCGCCACCTCCTTGCGGAACCCCTCGGGCAGCGACTCGACCTTCTCGTCGTCGTTGCCGTCGCCGAGCAGCTGGATCGTCTCGACCCCCTGCTTGGAGGTCTTGCGGGCCAGCACGACCTTGGCCTTCGCGTCGCGCGCCACCCGCGCCAAGTTCTCGGTCTTGACCCCGATCGCCAGCAACCCCACGGTCATCCCGGACGACGGGCTGAGCACCGGGACCATCACGGCGTGGACGAAGCCGGTCAGGGCGTCCCGGTAGTCTTCGCGCGTCACCCAGATGTCGCGGTAGATGGCGCCCGAGCGGACCGCCTGGAGCACCTTGGCCCCCGCCGCTCCCCCCAACCCCTCGAACAGCTCGCCCAGCGTCTTCGTGTAGTAGTAACGATCGACCGTCGTTGCGTTGTACTCGGTGTTCTTCGCGATGCCCCGCCCGTTCTCGCGATCGATCAGCCACAGGAACTCGATCTTCATCCGCGTCAGGTCGGAAATCTGCCGGTAGGCGAGCGCCGCGACCTGGTAGCCGAGCGTCGAAAAGATCCGGCCGCTCATCTCGTTCGTGATCGCCTCCTGTCCCTTGGCGAAGAACGAGGTGCAGGCGGAGTACTTGCCGAGGTCGAACTCGCGGTTCGGCGCGAACGGAACCTCGGGCGGTG
>JAAZOP010000441.1 GCA_012797735.1 Myxococcales bacterium | reverse complement strand
TTCCAGATCTGCTTGCGCACGCGGGTGTGCTCGATCGCCGGCGGCGGCCGCGAACGCCGCCGCTGCGCGGCGAGCTCCGGTTCTTCCGTCGCGACCGCGCCCGGCCCGGCCGGCGCCGCGCGCGCCGGTCGGCCCGCCGGACCGGCGAGCGCCAACAAGACGATCCACAAGGTAGCGCGCATCTTCCTCCCCTGCCCTGCGGGCACCGCCGACCGTAGCGCGAGGAGCGGTTTCCTGTCGAGTCCGAACCGGCGCCGTTCCCGGTGCCGGACGTTCGGCCGTCGACGCCCGACGCTGCGCGCGCTCGCGCCGAACCGGCTCCGTTCGTGGGGCGGACGGGCGCGCGGCGGGCGCATCCGCGGGGCCGCCCTCTGGGTGGCGATGCTCGGTTTCGTCTCGCTGCCGAGCACGCTCTGCGTCGCCGCCGCGGCGCGCGAGGCCTGCACGTCGCTCGGCACCGTCACGGTCAAGGGCAGGTCCGAGCCGATCCGTCTCTGGGGCGCCGCCGGCCCGGACCCCGCCGCCTGAACCGCCGCCCCGCCGCCGATCCCGCCGCCGATCCGCCATTTCCCGACGATCGGAAACGAGTCATTCCGCGCGCCTGGCGTTGGCCCGGCCCGTGCAAGAACCCCCGCCAGGAGGCGCGACGTGCTCGCCCGATTGCTCAGCATGACGCTCGAAGGAATCGAAGCCCGCGAGGTCGCCGTCGAGGTCGAGATCGCGACGGGCGCGCCGGCGCTGCGCATCACGGGGATGGTCGAGCGGGCCGGCAAGGAGTGTCTGGTGCGCGTCGTCGCCGCCCTGCGGCGCTGCGGCTTCGAGCTGCCGGGCAAGAAGATCACGATCGGCGTGTCGCCGGCCGAGCCGCCCAAGCGCGCCGCGAGCCTCGACCTCGCCGTCGCCGTCGGACTGCTCGTCGCGGAACACCACCTGCCACCCGAGCGGGTCGACGGCCTGCTCTTGGCCGGCGAGTTGACGCTGGCTGGGACGCTGCTGCCGGTGCGCGGCGCCCTGCCGATGGCGCTGGCCGCGCGGCGCGCCGGCGTCCGCGCGCTGGTGCTGCCGGAGCGCAACGCGGAGGAAGTCGCCGGCTGGATCGATCTCCCGGTGCTCGGTCCGCGCACGATCGGCGACCTGGTCCTGCACCTGCTCGACCAACAGCCGCTCGAACCGATGGCCTCTCCCCTCCCGGAGGCCGTGTCCCCGGCCCGCGGCGATCTCGCCGACGTGCTGGGCCAGCCGGTGGCCCGCCGCGCGCTCGAGATCGCCGCGGCCGGGGGACACAACCTGCTGCTCGTCGGCCCGCCCGGGTCGGGCAAGACGCTGCTGGCCGAGCGGATGCCCGGGATCCTCCCGCCGCTCTCGCCGGAGGAAGCGCGGGAGACCGCGGTGGTCTACTCCTCCGTCGGACTGCTCGACCCCCGCCGCGGGCGGATGCTGGCGCGGCCGTTCCGCGCCCCGCACCACACGGTGAGCTACGCCGGCCTGGTCGGCGGCGGCAATCCGCCGCGGCCGGGCGAGGCGAGCCTGGCGCACAACGGCGTGCTGTTCCTCGACGAGCTGCCCGAGTTCAACCGCGCGGCTCTCGAGGCGCTCCGCCAGCCGCTGGAGAGCGGGCTGCTGGCCGTCGCCCGGATCCACGGCTCCGCCGTTTTCCCGGCCCGCTTCGCCCTCGTCGCGGCCGCCAACCCTTGCCCGTGCGGCCACCTGGGCGACCCGCGCCGCGCGTGCCGCTGCTCGGAGGCGGCGATCGAGCGGTACCGCGCGAGGCTGTCCGGCCCGCTGCTCGACCGGATCGACCTCCAGATCCACGTCGGCCCGGTGCGACCGGAAGCGCTCGCCGCCGGCCGCCCGCACGACGCGGAGACGTCGGCGGTGGTCCGCGAGCGGGTCCTGGCGGCCCGCGATCGGCAGCTCCTCCGCGCGGAACGCCTCGGCCTGGCGACCCGCACCAACGCGCGCCTGGCCGGCGACGAACTCTCCGCCGCCGCACCGCTCGACCGCGAGGCGCGGCGGTTCCTCACCCGCGCCGCCGACCGCCTCGCGCTCACCGCCCGCGGCTGGCATCGCGTGATCCGCGTCGCGCGGACGATCGCGGACCTCGACGGCGTCGCGGATCTCGACGTCCGGCACCTGGCCGAGGCGCTGGGGTACCGGTTGGGGGAAGGAGGCGCCGATCGGAGCGGACCGATCGGCACGGACGGCCGGGCGGCGGACGCGTCGAGCGCGTCGAGCGCGAGGCCGTCCCCGGCGCCCACCGGCGCCGGATGACCCGGGTGGTTCGCAGGGGCGCGGCGCGCTCCTGCCGGTATGGTTCCGGGCGGTTCGCCGGGAAGGAGGGACGATGGAAACGGCGGTTTCGAAGGGCAACGGCAAGTGGCAGGAACGGCTCAAGGCGATCGAAGCGGCGATCGTCTCGATCGAGCGGCAGTTCGGGAAGGGATCGATCCTCGCGCTGGGCGACGACCAGGCGGTCGAGCCGATCGCGGCGATCCCCACCGGCTCCCTGGCGCTCGACGCGGCGCTCGGCATCGGCGGCTACCCCCGCGGCCGCGTCGTCGAGATCTTCGGCCCCGAGTCGTCGGGCAAGACGACGCTGGCGCTCCACGCGATCGCCTCGGCCCAGAAGCTCGGCGGCGTCGCCGCCTTCATCGATGCCGAACACGCGCTCGACGTGCGCTACGCCGCCGGCATCGGCGTCGAGGTCGACAAGCTCTACCTCTCGCAGCCCGACACCGGCGAACAGGCGCTCGAGATCGTCGAGATCCTGTGCCGCTCGGGCGGCGTCGACCTGATCGTCGTCGATTCCGTCGCCGCGCTCACCCCGCGCGCCGAGATCGAAGGCGAGATGGGCGACCAGCACGTCGGGCTCCAGGCGCGGTTGATGAGCCAGGCGCTGCGCAAGCTGACCGCCGTCACGCACCGCACCGGCACCTGCCTGATCTTCCTCAACCAGATCCGGATGAAGATCGGCGTGATGTTCGGCAGCCCGGAGACCACCACCGGCGGCAACGCCCTCAAGTTCTACGCCTCGGTGCGGCTCGACGTGCGCCGCACGCAGACGGTGAAGGACGGCGACGTCGCCGTGGCCAACGCGACCCGCGTCAAGGTCGTCAAGAACAAGGTCGCCCGGCCCTTCACCGAGGCCACCTTCGAGATCCGCTACGGCACCGGGATCGATGCCCTCGGCGAGCTGGTCGACCTCGGCGTGGAGCACGGCGTCCTGGAAAAGAGCGGCGCCTGGTTCTCGCTCGACGGCGAACGCCTCGGCCAGGGCAAGGAGAAGGCGACGGCCGCGCTGCGGGAGAACGAGACGCTGCGCGCGGGGCTGGCGCGGCGCGTGCGGGAGGCTCTGGGCCTCGAGGAACCCGCGGAGACCGAACGGGCCTAGCGGCGCTCCGCCGGCCGCCCGCTGCGCGATCCGGGCGGCTTCGGGGCGTGCGCCATCGCCGGCCGGCTCGGCGACGCCGGGCGCAGCCTTGCCTCGGACCGGCGCCCCGCCTACTGTTCTTCGGGGCGCCGGCGCGTTGCCCGGCGCCCCCGGGGAGGAGGTCGCGATGAAAGGCAAGCACGAACACCGCCACGAACACGAGCATCCGCACGAACACCGCCACGAACACGAGCACCGGCACGGCGAAACGAGGCACTCGCATCCGCACGAGCATCAGCACGCCCATCGGCACCAGCACGTCCACAGCCACGAGCACGACCATCCGGGCGACGCCGGGGATCATGCGCACGAGCATGCCGGGGACCACGGCCGTCACGACCACGACCACCCGGACCACGAGCGCGAGCCGCACGATCACGAGCACTGAAGCCGGCGCCGCCGCCCGCACCCCGACGTCGCGGGGCTGCGGGTGAGCGGCGACAGGCCGGCGACCCGCTCCGGTCGCCGGGGGGCCCGCGCCGGACAGGCGTCTCGGCCGTTCGACCCGGCGCGACGGGAAGGTCGCCGGCGTCGATCGGCAGCGCCGAGGGCGGGGAGCGGCGGCGGATCACTTCCCTTCGTGCCGGCGCTGCGCGGGGATCGGCGCGGAGGGCACGTCGGGACCGGTGGCCGGCCACGGGTCGGAGCCGAAGAAGGCGGGTTTCGTCGCATGGTACAGCGACGCCGGCAGCTCGTGCGAGGCGATGGCGGGGTCCCAGGACACGACGCCTCCCTCGCGGTTGCCGTGGACCAGCGTCTCCTCCACGTTCTCTTCGATCGTCAGCACGTTGCGCCCGTCGCCCAGTTCGTTGCCGATGACATTCTGGCGATGGGACCAGTCCAGCACGTCGATCCCCTCGGATTGGACCCGGTTCCGGAACAGGGTGTTGCCGGGGCCGCAGGGGCCCCAGTAGTCGGCGATGTCGACCTCCTGCACGACGTTCCCTTCGAACAGGTTCATGCTCGGATAGTGCCCGTGCATCGAAATGTCGCACGGGGTCCAGCTGCCGTCGTCGGCGAACGGGTCGGTCGAGTAGTTGTAGCCGAAGACGTTCGCCGTCGCGCCGACCTGGACCATCATCGAGTGTCGGAGGTGGACGAAGATGTTGTTCTCCACCAGCACGCCCGTGACGTGCAGGCCGAGGGTCACGCCGTAGCCGTGGCCGCCGCCGCCGTAGTCCCAGGCATGGTGCAGGTAGCTGTCGCGCACCTCGCACCACAGCGCCGACTCCATCGCGACGTGGGCCGTGGAGGTGTTCTCGCTCTCGACGTCGCGCATCCAACAACCGGCGGCGTTCTTCATCAGCACGGTGCCGGCGTCCTGGCCTTCGAGGCGCGAGAGGTGCAGCCCCTGCAGGCCGGCCCCTTCGACCAGTCCGAGCGGCCGGAGCACGGGGTGCATCGCCGGGTTGAAGTCGAGCGTCACCGGCGGTTCAACCGTCACCGTCGTGCCGGTCACCGCCGTGACGCGGAACATCTGCCCGACGGCGCCCTCGGGAACCCACGATTCCGAGCGCCAGACGTTCTCGGGGTCCATCACCGCCCAGTCGTTGTCCTGGCGCAGCTCGGCGTAGCCGCCGGCGGTGAAGCCGGAGGGATCGGCGACGGCGAGCGACGTCGATCCCTTGGCCGCGCCGCCGGTCACGGCGACGTAGTCGCCGCGGCGGTAGGTCAGGATGGCGATGCCGACCTCGGGGCAGTCGAAGACCAGGTGGCTGGCCGCCGGGCCCTCGCCGCACAGCACGACGCCGTGGTCGATCGTCAGGCCGGTGCGCAGCAGGTACCGGCCGGCCGGCACGCGGACCGCGGTGCCGTCGGCCGCCGCATCGATCGCCGCCTGGAACGCCGCGGCGTCGTCGGTCGTCCCGTCGCCGGCCGCGCCGAACGCCCGCACGCTCGGCGCGCTCGCCGGGCACGCCGTCCCGGGTTCGGGAATCCCGCCCGGCACGCCCGGCCGCCAATCGATCCGCCGGTCGGCCGGGATCGGCACCGGCACGTCCGGCACGTCCGGGTCGGCATCCGCATCCGCATCCGCGTCCGCTCCGATCTCGGCGTCCGCGTCCCCGTCCGCGTCGGCGCCGCCCTCGCTGCCCTCCGTCCCGTCCGGCGCGTCCGCAGCGTCCGGCGCGGCCGCGTCGTCGCCGCAGGCGCCCGAGAGCGCCAGGCACGCGGCCCACAGGATCGACCACCTCCGGTCCATCTTCTCCTCCCCTCGACGTCGCGGCGCGGCGCGTTCCGGTCTCGCCCGCGCCCTCCGCCCCCCCTTCCCTCGTTCGGCCTCCCGCGCGTCTCGTCTCCGCGGGAGGACCCGTCCTCCCCGGCGTCCGTCTTCCCTAGAACGGGCTGCCGAGCACGACGTAGAAGTCGTGTCCGCCGGGGTCCATGAAGCCGTAGCCGTAGCCGATGCGGAGGTTGAACTCGAGGTACCAGCCGATCGACAGGCCGAGGAACAGCTCGGCGCCGGCGCCGACCTTGATGTCGTCCCGGGTCATCTCCCGCCACGAGGCGGCGCCGACGTCGCAGAACGCGGTGACGGTGATGCGGCGGAAGAACGCCGGCAGCGACCAGAGGCCCCAATCGATGTCCCACACCGGGAGGCGATACTCGAAGTTGAACTGCGCGTAGCGCGAGCCGTAGATCGAGTACGGTTCGTAGCCGCGCAGCGGGGTCGCGCCCATCGCCTCGCCGTAGAAGATCCCGCGGAAGAAGTCCTGTTCGGGGAAGCCGCCGAGGAAGAAGATCCCGCGGGAGCGGAAGTTCGAGCGGCCCAGGCCGCCGGCGAGGCGGGCGGCGATCGTGTGCGAGCGGGCGTAGGGCATGCGGAGGTACCCCGTCGCCCCCGCCCGCACCTCGAGCACCTCGAAGTCGCTGCCGAACGCCGGATGCGACAGGTGCACGTCGGTGCCGAAGCCCGCCCCGTAGCTGCTGCCGGCGGTGTACGTGGCGCCGCGGATGTTGGAGAAGTACCAGGACAGGGTGAAGCCCGAGAGCAGGCCGACGTCGGGGAAGGCGGGGCCGACGTGGTTCGGGTCGAGCGGGAAGTCGAAGTCGCCGCCTTCGGGTTCGGAGTACTCGAAGCGGTAGCCCAGCGTGTACCACTGGCCCCAGTTGCCGTGGGCGAAGGGGAGGGAGATCTCGGCGCGCGCCCCGTAGTTGCGTTGCAGCCAGGGCGCCTGGTCCCCATCGATGCGGAGGTCCTGGCGGGGAACGGTGTTGTACCAGTGGCCGACGCCGAGGGACGGGTACCAGCCGTGGTAGCCGTAGCCGAGGCCGTAGCCCAGGTCGCCGTCGTACAGGCCGACGTCCACGGCGGCGCTCAGCGCATGGTAGTTGGCGACGTCGGCGCCCATCGCCGAGAGGGTCAGGATCGGCTGGTCGCCGCCGGTGTTCGCCTCGACCCACCACGCCCGCGGAGCCGCGGTCTGCCAGGGGTCGTAGGGGCGCGAGCGCGGGGCGCCGGGGGCGGGGTCGGCGGGCCTCTCGGCCGTCCCGCGCAGCCCCTCGACCTCGACCGGCGCCGACGCCTCCACCTCGACCCAGGCGTCCGGGTCGAGGTCCAGGGTGCGCAGGTCGTAGCCGCGGGAGACGAAGCCGACGAAGGCGAGCCTCGTTCCGTCGGGCGAGACGTCGGGCTGGAAGGCGCCGCCGAGCACGTTGGTCACGCGCCAGGTGCGGCCGGATTCGATCTCCATCGCGTAGATGTTGGCGATGCCGGTGCGGTCCGAGCTGAAGAACAGCCGGCGACCGTCGGGAGAGAAGACCGGGCTGGCGTCGTACGCGTCGTCGTCGGTCAGCCGTCGCAGCCGCTTCGTCGCGGGCTCGAACAGGAACAGGTCGCGGCGGCCGCCGGGGAGCCAGGCGGAGAAGGCGATCGTCCGGCCGTCGGGGCTCCAGCGCGGCGTGAAGATCTGCGACTCCTCGTCGCCGGCCAGGACGATCTCGGTGCCGCTGCCGTCGGGGTTCATCGTGGCGAGGAAAGAGCCGCCGTGGGCGGAGAGGACGCAG
>JAAZOP010000440.1 GCA_012797735.1 Myxococcales bacterium | reverse complement strand
CGGGCGATCGCACAGGGCGACGTACAGCTTGCGCAGCACCCCGCGCCGCGTGGCGTCGAGGAACCGGCGGCGGACCGCGTCGTCGAGACTCCACAACGTGAGACCCGCCACCGGCAGATCGAGGCGTGTGTGCGGGTGGCAGGCGCGGAACGGAACGCCGAGGGCTGCGGCGAGCGCGGCGCGGAAGGACGCCGGATCGCGGGCCGGGTCGCCGTCCGTGGCGACCCCGGCCGGCTTCCAGGCCACGACCCACCCGGGACCGCGCGCCACGACCGCCGGACCGCTCATGACCCCGACCGCACCAACGCCACGGTGCCGGCCGTGCCGTCGACGACCACGCGGTCGCCCGTTCGGAGCCGCCCGACGACCCCGGGGACGCCGAATACCGCCGGGACGCCGTACTCCCGCGCGACGATCGCCGCGTGGGACAGCGTTCCACCCATCCCGGTGCCCACCGCGCTGGCCACCAGGAACAGCGGCGACCAGCCCACGTCGGCGTGCGGGACCACCAGCACCTCTCCCTGCACGAGCCGGTCGGCCTCGGCCGGCTCCCGCAACACCCGGACGAATCCCTCGGCCCGACCCGGCGAGGCGCCGACCCCGCACAGCTCGGTCCCCTCCGTCGCCGGCGGCACCAGCGGCGGCGGCGAGCCGACGAACACGGTCGGCGGGTCCGGCCGTGCGACGTCCGCCGCGAACCGCTCGCGGTTCTCCGCCACGATCGCCGCCGCCTCGTCGGCGGGGAGCGCCCCGCGGAGGAACGCGCGCACCGCGTCCAGGTCCAGGAAGAACCCGGCATCGCGGTCGCCCAGGCGCCGGCCCACCTCCAGCGCGAAGGCGCGATACCAGCCCAGCACCTCCGTCACGCGCGAGCGCATCCGCTCCCGGAGCCGCGTGTACTTCTGCGCCAAGCGCAGCGCGTGACGCACCAGCGCGAACTTCCCCGCCGGCAGGTCGCGCTCGACCGCCTCCACGGCGCGGCGCCGCGCCTCCTTCTGCCGCTCGACCCGGCCCAACGGCGCGCCGACCTCGGAGGCCAGGTACGAACGCAGCGTGGCGAACAGGAACGCGGGGTCCTCCGACCAGCGCGGCGTCGACAGCTCCGCCTCGCGCACCGCCCGGAAGCCGTAGGCCCGCAGGAACCCGGCCAGCGCCCGCCGCGTCGGCCCGTCCGCCGGGAAGTCGTCCAGCCGCAGCCGCTCCGGCGGCGCCCCCTCCAGGACCGCGCGCGCCGGCGCGTCGAGCCGCACGATCTCCGAGATGTGCCAGAGCGCCAGCCCCGGCTGGGCGCTCTCGAGGTCCGCGAACCCCGCCATCAACCCGGCGAGCAGCTGCTCCGCCTGCCCCGGCAGCCACAGCCGCAACAGCGTGCCGAGGGCCACGTACGACGACAGCGAGTTGGAGGCGCAGGTGAGCATCAGCGAGCCGGTCTCGTCCAGCCAGCGCGCGCGCCGGTCCAGCTCGGCCAGCAGCGTGCCGCCGTCGAGACCGCGCAGGTCGCGGGCGGCCAGCCGCGCCCGCTCGCTGGCCAGCCGCCGTTCGTAGTCGTCGAGCGCCGCGTCGAGGCCGAGGTTGGCGCGGGCCAGCCGGGCCAACGTCAGGGGCAGCCGCAGCACGAAGGCGGCGCTGTCCAGCACGTTCCGCTCGGCGTGCAGCCGGCCCAGACCGGGCACCCCGCCCAGACGCTCGATGTGCGACGGCGTCAGCAGCGGCACCTGCGACGCGATGCGGAGGAACTCGGTCGCGTTGAGGTAGATTCGGCCGTGGAATCGCCCGACCAGCACCGCGTCGTGGGGCACGCTGCAACCCAGCGTCGCGAACGCCCGCTCGAACCCGAGCCGGCTGAAGCCGAGCGCGACCGACCAGGTGAACGGCGTGGCCACGCCCGGCAACGCCTCGCCGACGTTGGCGTTCGTCCAGACCCAGCGCGAGGGGTCGGGCCGCCGGCCCGGCAGCAACGCGAGCCGCCTCCGGGACGGCGCCGCCGGCCCTCCGTCCTCCGGCGGCTCGACCGGATGGACCGCCGTGATCGGACGCGCCTGCAACAGCGCGATCCGGTCCGGGTCCTCCGCGTCGAACGCCCACTCGATATCCAACGGCCCCCCGAGAATCCGCTCGGCCCGCAACGCCAGCCGCCCGAGGTCCCGCGCCCGGCCGTTGTCCAGCGCCGGACGAGCCGCCCCCGGCGGCTCGTCGCGCCGCAGCACCCGCAGCGTGGCCCGGTCCAGCACCAGGCTCTCCGGCGTCCGCCGGCCGCTCACCAGGGCCTCGCCCCCGCCGCACAGCGCGTTGACCACCAACTCCCCGGTGTTGCCGGTCACCGGGTTGAGCGTGAACAGCACGCCGGATGCCTCGGCGCGCACCAGCGCCTGCACGACCAGGGCGAGCGAGACCTCCTCCAGCGGGATGCCGGCCCGCCGGAGGTACGCCACCGTCGCCGGCCGGAACGCCGCCGCGTAGCAACGCAATATCGCGGCGCACACCTCCCGCGTGCCGACGCAGCCCAGCACCGTCTCCTGCTGCCCGGCCGCCGACCAGTCCGCACGGTCCTCGAAGTTGCCGGACGAGCGCACCGCCACCGGCCGTCCCTCGAGCCGCAACTCGCGCAGGGTCCGGTCGACGGCCTCGACGACGGCCGGGTCGAGCGGTGTGGCGCGGACGCGGGCCGCGACCATCTCCAGCCGCGCCGCGTCCAGCCGCCCCGACCGGTCGAACGCGAACACCGCCGGCCCGCGGTCCCCGTCCAGCGCGCGCGCCGTGTGCCGGCGAAAGACGTCCGCGGAAACACAAAGGCCCGGAGGCACGTGGAACCCGGCCGCGACCAGCCGCGCCAGACCCGCCGCCTTCCCGCCCCAACGGCGTTCCTCCAGCGGCGCGCCGCCGTCGAGCCGAACGACATCGCCGGCGGCTGCCGCCGCAACCGGGCCGCGTCCCTCCATCCGCGTCTCTCTCGCTCCGTTTCGTCCCGTCCCGGCCCGGTTGACGGAAACCGGGTTCCCGGTGTCTGCTGGACGAGCGGAGGCACGATAGCAAGTGCGTCCAGAGGCCTCAAGCCGACGTGTGCTCTTCCTCGCGCCGCGCGCCGCCGGTCGACGGCGGGCGCCGACCGCTCCGGCCGCCGCCACCCTGCTGGCCGCGCTGTGCGGCGGAGCGGCGTGTACCGCCTTCCAGCCCGATCCCCTCACCCCTCCCGGCACCTCCGTCGGCGCCCCGAACGACGGGTGGCTCGTCGAAGGCGCGCCCGTCCCGGATCGGGCGGCCGGACTTCGCGCCTACCGCGACGCGGATCGGCGCCACGGCTCCCGCCGGACCGTCGAGATCGTGACCGAGACCGCCGCCTGGCTCGCCGCGCGTCACGAGGGCGCCGTCCTGCACGTCGGGGACCTCTCCACCGTCTCGGGCGGCAAGATCCCCGGCCACAGCTCGCATCGCTCCGGGCGCGATGTCGACCTCCTGTTCTTCACCCTTCGTCCGGACGGTACGCCGGCGACGTCCGCGCGCTTCCATCGGTTCGGCGCGGACGGTCTGGCGGTCGGCGTGTCCCCTCCGGTGCGGCTCGACCTCGAGCGGAACTGGGCGCTGATCGAACATCTCCTGGAGGAATACCCGCAGGACGTCCAGTGGATCTTCGTTTCCTGGGGCGTCAAGACGGCGCTGATCTCGTGGGCGCTGGCCGTGGGCGCAAGGCCCGCGACCGTCGAGCGTGCCCTGTCGGTGCTGCATCAACCGAGCGACTCGTTGCCGCACGACGACCACTTCCACGTGCGTTTCTACTGCGCCCCGGAAGACCTTCCCTGGGGCTGCGCCGACCGTCCCCCGATCTGGCCGTGGGTCCGGCGCCGGTTCGATCGCACCGCCCACGCCCCGGCCGACGACGACGTGCTCCGCGAACTCGCCCTGGGAAGCCTCTGATCTTCGATGGGCGACGTCGTGTTCCGCCGCGACCGAGCGCGGTCCGTTCCTATTCGCCGTCGATGCCGATCGGCTCGCAGACGTGTCGGCACGCGCGCTCGCTGTGCAGGTCCGTCATGCCGACGAAGCATCCCAACACCTGGTCGGGGTTCTTGCAGAACTTCGCGACCTGGCTCAACTCCTCGATGCACTCCTCGAGGTCCCCGGCCTTCACCCGTTCGCCCTTCTGCTGGGCCAGCGCGAGCAGGTGGTTGCAAGCCTGGGCCGCCGTCGCCGCCCCGCCGCCACCGCCTCCCCCGCCGCCGCCGACGAACCCCATGGCGGCCCCGCCGCCGCCACCGACGGCCATCGATCCGCCGAAGCCGAACCCCAACACGATGCACAGGAAACCGATCAACGCGAAGCCGCTCGTCTTGTCCATCGTCGCGCCCTCCACCGGCCGCCCAGAGCGGACCGGAGTCTGACCGATCCGGACCCCCGCGGTCAACCCCGCGGCCAGGCCGGACGGTGGGCGCCTCCCACTCCACCAACCCCCGGCCGGCGGATGCAGGCCGGACAGGTCGAAGGGCCCCCGGTCGTCGTGCTGGGCGACGTTCTGCTTCGGCCCACCCGACCGGTTCTTCCCGCGCCGGCCGGCAACCGGCGGCGGAGAGACCGGGCGACAAGAGCAGCCACACGGTTGCCCGGGGCACCACCGGATGCTACGTTTCCGACCGCGAAAGGCGGACGGGAGGATGGCTCGGCAGAGTGCCGACCGAGCGCCTCCGCTCTTCCGCCGTGCGATGGCCGGGTCGGCCGGGAGGGAGAGATGACGGAACCCGCAGCACCCGGTCCTGGCGTGTCGGGGGCGCCGGCCGTTGTCGAGTCGCCGCAGGAGGCGTATGCGAACCTGCCGTGGTATCGGCGCGGCTCGATCAACTCGGGAATCCTGGTGCTCGCGCTGGTGATCCTCGTCGGCGGTTCGTTCGTCCCGGGCCTGCCGTTCGGCGTCGTCGGCCAGGTCGTGTCGGCGTTGTCGATCGTGGTCTCGGTGTGCGTGCTGTCAGGTCCCGTCTATGATTCGCCGAAGCCGGAGGACAACGTGCTGCGCGAGTGGGGAGTGGGCAACAAGATCGTGGCGGTGCTTTTCGTGCTCTTCGGAGTCGCCGCGGCGCTGAGCGCCGTCTTCGACTGAGCGCTCGCCAGAGGGTTTGGGAGGATGTCGTCCGTGAAGCCAGTCAGCGGTTGGTGGTATCTGCTCGGGGTTGCGGTGATCGTCCTCGGGACGGCCGGTGCCTTGATCTTGGGCCTCACCGGCATCCTGCAACGAATCGCGGCGATGCCGCGGGGCCTGATGCCGGGGCGTCTTGCGTTGACGTTGCAGCCGGGGGAGTACGAGCTGTACATCGAGGAGCGAAGCATCATCGATGGGCAGGGGTACGTTTCGGCGCACGACGCCGGGATGCGGTGCGTCGTCGTGTCCGAAGCCACCGGTTCGACGGTGCCGATCACCTCCCCGTCGACCAGCAGCAGCTACACCGCAGGCTCGTACAAGGGCCGGACCGCCGGCTCGTTCCGCGTCGAGGCGGCAGGCGACTACCGTGTCGAGTGCGAGGTCGAGCCGTCCGCTGTTTCGCAACCCGGCGGTGCGGGGCCGCGCGTCGTCGTCGCGGTCGGTTCGGGGATCGCGGGGGCGATCGGCTGGACGGTCGGCATTGCGGTCGGTGCCATCGTCGTGGGCGGCATCCTGGTGTTCGTGGTCAGATCCCAGCGCAAGAGGTGGCGGCTCGCCCAGCGGTCTGCGACGCCTCCTCCGTCCGCCCCACCGCCCGCGACGGTTCCTCCGGAGAGTTGAGCCGTCGTCACGGCGCCGGCGTCCCGCTGCGGTCCGCCAGCCGGCCCTCCGGGATCGGCGGCCGGCGGGTCGCGCACCTCCGTGACCCGGCCGGCGCCGGCGACGACGTGTGGCCAGCGCGGTCCTTGCGCCACCGGCGGGTGCGGGTCGACGCCGGGCTCGTCAGAACAGGTGGCGGATGTCCGCGAGCGAGTTCTCCTCGTCCTCGACGGTGGAGCGGTCGAGGAGCAGGCGGGTGTCCATCAGGCGCTCCTCGGTCAGCTCGCGGAAGTAGTTGGCCAGTTCGGGAAGGGCCGTCACCAGGCGCAGGAACGCGTCGCGGGGCAGGAACAACACCGTCGTATGCCGCGCCGCCGTCACCGTCGCCGTCGTGGGCGACTTCTTGATCAGGGAGATCTCGCCGAAGCAGTCGCCGGCGCGCAGCGTCGCGAGCAGCACCTTCTCCCGGCCGTCGATCTTCGTAACGTCCACCTCGCCGGTCAGGATCAGGTACAGCCCCTTCCCCTCCTGTCCCTCCTTGACGATCACCGTCCCCGGCGTCACCTCGTGGGCCGAGAACCGCTTGAGCAGCTCGAGGCGTTGGTTGCGGTCGAACGGCTTGAACAGCGGGCTCGTGGCCAGGATGTTCTGCACCAGCCGGTCCCGCGTGAAGCGGTCCAGCGCCGTCGCGATGTCGATGATCTGCTCCGAGGCCGCCGTCAGCACCTCGCGGTTGAACTCCAACAGATCGACCTGTCCCAGGGCGACGACGGTGGCGGTGCGGGGCGAGTTGGAGATCAGCGCCATCTCGCCGAACACGGAACCGTCCCCGAGACGCGCCAGCTCCCGCTCCTTGCCCAGCACGTCGTGCTGGATCACGCGGACCTGTCCGCGGGCGATGACGAAGAACGACTCGCCGATCTCGCCTTCCCGGATCACGAACGTCCCGTCCCCGCACCGCCGGAGTTGCACCAGCCGGATCACGTCCATGAACGTTTCCGGGGCCAGCAGGGAGAACAAGGGGATCGGCGGGAGCTTCTCGGGGTAGCGCGCCGCCGGGTCCGCCGACCCGGCGGCCTGCACGCAGGATTCGACGAGCGCCTGCGGGGTGATGTCGAAATCGAGCGGCGCGCCTTCGACGATTTCCTGGTCGAGGTCGAGCGGCGCGACGCGGGCGCCCTTGCCGATCCGCTCCGAGCCCTCCGCGTACGTCTCCGCCAACGCCTCGACCGCCGGTCCCACGTCGACCTTGCACTGTTCCAGAATCTTGATCGCGACGAGGCTGTACAGCGGCTGGCCGACACGAATCCCCTGCGTCGCCACCGCGGCATAGACCCGCCGGGTCCCGGCTTCCTCACCGAGCGCGAGCAGGGTGTCGGCGATGCGCAGCCGGATGTCGACATCGGCGCCCGCCGGCGCCGACTCCAGCATCATCCGATAGATCTTGAGCGCGCCGACGTAGTCGCGCTGGGCGAACCGCCGATTCGCCTCGTCGAAGACCGTCCTGAGCGTCCGCGCCATGGCGGTTGCCCTCCTCCGCAGGCGCATCCTAGGACGAACGATGGGGCCGGGGCAACGACCCACCGATACCCCGGTTTTTTCCCCCTCGACGGGCGGTTGCGGGTTGCCTAGGATAGAGCAGCCTGCGGGCTCCGAAGGAGTTCGTGTGTCGAGCGTCCGGACCAACACGATCGGGAAGTACAAGCTGACGAAGCTCGTCGGCCAGGGCGGGATGGGCTCCGTCTACATCGCCACGGACACCGTCCTCGGACGCCAGGTCGCGGTCAAGGTGCTGCACAGCCACCTCTGCCGCTCCCCGGAGATGCTCGAGCGGTTCCGCAACGAGGCGGTGACGCACGCCAAGCTGGAACACGCCAACATCGTGCGCCTGTACGACTTCCTGACCGAGGAAGGCCTGTCGCTGATCGCGATGGAGTACGTCCCGGGCGGACGCAACCTGGGAGACATCATCGAGCGCGGGCCGCTGCCGCAGCGCGGCGCCTGCGACATCATGCGCCAGGTCCTGCGGGGGGTGGCCTACGCCCACGGCGAGAAGGTCGTTCACCGCGACATCAAGCCGGCCAACATCCTGCTCGGCGAGGAACGCGGCCGCATCCGCCCCAAGCTCACCGACTTCGGCATCGCCAAGGCGCTGCACACGATGTCGATGACCCAGCCGGGCAGCGTCCTGGGAACCGTCGACTACATGTCGCCCGAACAGTGCCTCGGCCAGACCGTCGACAGCCGCAGCGACCTCTACTCGCTGGGCGTCGTGTTCTACGAGTGCCTGACCGGACGGGTGCCGTTCCGCGCCCCCACCGAATACCAGGTGATGCAGGCGCACGTGGACAACCTGCCGGACCGGCCCGACAAGTACTCCCCGACCTTGCTTCCCGGGTTGACGGCGATTGTCCTGCGACTGCTGGAGAAGGAACCGGGGCGCCGGTACCAGACCGCCGTCGAGGTACTCGACGACCTGGACGCGCTCCAGCAGGACCTGGATCGCCTCGATGAGCGGACGCTCGAACTGCCCCCCGCCCGCATCATCGCGATGCCCGACGACGAGGTGTCGCAGGTCCTGGTCGGACCGACGATGCTCGCACAGGTCGCCTCTTCGATTCCGTCGTCCGCGCGGGCCCCGACCGTGAACGCCACGCCCCCGACACCCTCCCGCGCCGAACCCACCCTCTCGCGTCCGGGCGTCACCCGTTCGGGCGAGTCGGCCCCGGCGACGGCGGCGCCCGCCGAACCCGAGCCGGCCGGGCCTCCGGCCCGGCGCCGCAGCGCGGCCCCGTGGATCCTGCTGCTGTTGCTGCTGCTGGCCGGCGGCGGCTATGCGCTCTGGTGGTTCAAGCCGTGGGAAATCTGGATGACGAGTCGGGCCGCGGATCAGCCCGCACAGGCTCCGGTCGAGACGGCCGACACCGGCGGCCTGCAACAACTGATCGCCGCGGGCCAGCACGCCCAGGCGCTCGACGACGTGCTCCAGCGCCTCGCGGCGCAGCCCACGGCCGAGAATGCGGACTTGCTGGCCCAGATCCTGGAGAGCGCGGCCGGCGTGCTGCCGCCCGAGCGACGCACGCAGGCGGCCCAGGCCCTGGAGCGGCTGCTGCATCCGGCCGAGGCGGGCCAGCAGCCGCGGCCGGAACTGGCCCGCGCGGCCCTTCGCGGCGCCCGGGCGCTCGCGGCCGCCGGCGCCGTCGGCGACGCCGTCGTCCTGGTCCAGACCGCCATGACCCTCGAACTCGAAGTCGACGCGATCGGCGAGACGCTGCCTGCGCTCGCCGACGCCGTGCCCCTCGCGCGCGACTACACCGAGGCCTCGGCGGTCGTCCGCCTGCTGTCCGGCGTGGCGCCGAACTCCAAGCTCTACGAAGCGGCCCGCCGGGCGCTCGGAACGGCCAAGGAGCGGCTGGTCTCCCGCGAGCGTGTCGCGGCCGAGGAGGCCCTGCGGGGTGGCCGGTGGGTCGATGCCCGCGCGTCGCTGGAACGCCTGCAACGCGACCTCGGCGACACCATCGAGTCGACCCGCCAACTGGCGCTCAAGGCCAAGGAGCTGCAGGTCACCGGCACCCCGGGAGCCTGCGTGCCGGTCGGTCTGGTCCGCCTCCGGGACCCGTCGGCGCCCTCGCGCGCCGTCGGGCGCCCGCAGCTGGCCTGGACCGGGGAGGACTACCTCGTCGTGTGGAGCGACGGCCGTGCCGCTCCCGAGGGCAGTCTCGCCCAGCAGGTGTACCTCCAGCGGCTCGACTCGTCCGGCAAGCGCCTGATCGACACCGATCGCGTCGTCTCCGCGCCGGGTGTCGATGCCGCGCGGCCGACGATCGAATGCCTGGACAAGCAGTGCGGCGTGGCCTGGGAGGAGTTCACCGGACAGGTCCGCCAGGTGCAGTTCCAGGTCTTCGACTTTCTCGGCAACCCGGTGGCCGACCCGACCGTCCTCGATACCGGCGTCTCGCCTGCGGCCTACCCCACCGTCGCGGCCTCCAAGGTCGAAGGCCACGTCGCGTACGCGGTTTCCTGGGTCGATCGCGAGCCGGTCGATGCCACGGGCCAGGTCCAGCGGGAGGCGGCCGCGATCGCGTTCCTCGACCACGAGGGCCGGGTGGTCGACGGGCCGCGGCTCCTGCGCACGACGTCGCTGGAGGAAGCGCCGGCCAAGGCCCGGCGGGGGCGGCCGGCGCCGCGGCCGCGCATCCCGGTCACACGGCTGCCCCACGTCGTCGGCCTGGGCGTCGCCGGCTTCGCCGTCGCCTGGGAGGAGGAACTCGACGGCATCGTCGGCGTACGCGTCGCGGCCTTCGGCCCGCGCGGCGGCGCGCCGCGCTGGGTCCAGCGCGTCTCGGTCCCGGACAAGGCCGCCCGCGACGTCGAGGGGCGCGTGCCTTTCGTCACCTTCCTCGCCGACGCCCTCCGCCTCGCCGTCGTCTGGCTCGACCGCGCCCCGACCCTCGACGGATTGCACGTGACCGTCCTCGACATGAGCGGCAACATGGTGAGCGACACCGTGATCGCGCGCGGACCGTTCCGCTTCCACGGCGCCCTGTTCGGCGGCGACGGCCTCGTCGTCACCCGCTGGACCCGCGGCCGCTCCGCGAAGCTCGGCCTGGCCTTCTGCCCCCACGGCGTCTGCCCCGCACCGCCGGACAACGCGGAAACGCCCGGCGACTTCCCCCTCGCGGCGCTCGGCGGCCGTGTCGGCCTCGCCCCCGGCGCGGCCCAGGGCGAGTTCGCCGCGGTGTGGCGCGAGCGCCCCGGTTTCACCGCGTCCGAGGGCGAGTCGGAGGACACGCTGGCGGTCGG
The DNA here is from genome assembly GCA_012797735.1 of Myxococcales bacterium. Classification (GTDB taxonomy): domain Bacteria; phylum Myxococcota_A; class Polyangia; order DRWM01; family JAAZOP01; genus JAAZOP01. Next base: position 4,617 of record JAAZOP010000440.1, on the reverse strand, counting down.
GGACGAGATCTTCTTCGTCCGCTTCCGGTGCGAGGAACCGGCGTCCGCGCCGCCGGCCGACGCCGGCACGGCGGCCCCCGCAGCCTCCTGACGCGCCTTCAACCGACGCGCACCAGCTCGTACCGCCGGGTCCCCAGGCCGATCCGCTCGCCGTGCGCCAACTGCACCGAGCCGTCCAGCTTGGGGAACGACATCGCCTCCAGCGTCCGGCCGTTGCGCTCCCGCAGCAGGTCGCAGACGGCCTGGTCGATCGCCACGGGGTCGGTGCCGGCGAGCACCCCCACGTCGGGGCACAGCGGCGCCTCGCGACGCCCCATGCAGTCGCAGTTCTTCGTGACGTGCGCGACGAACGTCAGGCAGCCGAACCGCCCGGCCATGCGCCGCACCCAGCCCAGCGCGTGCTCGGCCATCGCCTCCTGCAATTGCCGCGAGCCGACCTTCCAGTCGAAGCGGATCGCGTCCTGCCGACACGACGCCAGACATTCGCCGCAGCCCGTGCACCGCTCGGCATCGATCGCCATCACCGGCGTCTTGCCCGTGCGCCGCGCGTCCGGTCCGATGGCGCCGGTCGCGCAGTTCGGCAGGCAGTCCTCGCAGCCGATGCAGCGGTCGGCGACGACCTCCGGCCGGAGCCGGCTGTGCTGCCGCAGCTTCCCGCGACGGCTGGCCAGCCCCATGCCGATGTTCTTGATCGTCGCCCCGAACCCCGTCGCCAGGTGCCCCGTGGCGTGCGAGACGATCACCGCGGAGCTGGCCCGCAGGGCGTCGGCGGCCAGCGCCACCGACCGGTGGTGCACCCCCTCGATCGGCACCTCCGTCTCGTTCGCGCCGACCAGCCCGTCCGCGCAGAGGAACGGCGCACCCACCGCCTCGGGCGTGAACCCGTGCTCCAGCACCAGCGCGCCGTAGTCCAACGCGTTGGTCCGGCGGCCCGTGTACAGCGTCGTCGTGTCCGTCAGGAACGGCGTCCCGCCCGCCGCGCGAACCAGCTCCACCACCTCGCGGATCACTCGCGGCGGGACGAACCCCTTGCCGCCTCGCTCCCCGAAGTGGCTCTTGACGGCCGTCAGGCCGCGCACGCGCGACCCGAGCCCCGCCGCCGCAAAGGCCCGCCGCGCCGCGACCGCCAACTCCTCCTCCCCCGCCCGCTCGCTCGTCTCCACCCAGTACACGACCGCCGGTCCGCTCATGCCCCCATCCTACCATCAGCCGTCCGGCGGAAGTCGATCCGCCCTCCGAGGAGCCCAGGGTGTCGCCGAAGTCCGCATCGCCGGCCGGCGCGAGGCTTCAGGCTCCTGACTTCAGGAGCGACATGGCGATCGTGATTCCGCCGGCCTGCAGCCTCGGGCCCGGAGCGTGGAACCCGTCAGGCATTGGCGGCGGCGACTTCGGCGAGGCCCTGCCGAGGAGCCCGGTTCGCCCGCCGTTTCCCGTCCCTCCGGCCCCGGCCGGCGGATTCCGGCCGGGCGACGCGAAAGGAGACCGCGTCGAGGGCGCCAGCGTGGGCGTGATCGCGCCCGCGCCCGTGCTGGACCGCTCCGCTCGACCCGTTCCGGCAACCGACCGCGGGAACATGCCGGGCAAGCCGCAGTCCGGGCAAGCCGCAGTCCCCCGTTGCCACGCCCGGCCGGCTCGTCTAAACTCCGCTTCGCCGACAGGAGGAGGATCTCGACCGTGGACGACGACGTGTCCCTCGTGCCTTTGGGAGGCTTGGCGGTCGAGGAAGGGACCGATGCCGGCGTGGTGCTCGCCATCGGCGAGCGGCCCGTGACGGTCGGCCGGGAGACCGGCTGCGAGCTTCGGCTCACCGATACCTCCAGCTCGCGCCGGCACTTCCGCGTCCTCCCGGATTCGTCCGGCCGCCTCCAGCTCGAAGACCTCGGCAGCGCGAACGGCACCTACGTCAACGGCCAGCGGGTGAAGAAGGTCGTCCTGCAGCCCGGCGACGTGATCGGGATCGGACAGACGACGCTGCGGTTCCTCTCCGAGGCGGAACTGGTGGACGCGTTGCGGCAGCGCACGATGCGCGTCACCGAGCGCGATCCGCTCACCCAGACGTGCTCGCGCCGCCTGTTCGACATGCGGCTGCGCACCGAGATCACGCTCAATGCCCGCTCCGGCGGCACCGTCTCGGTCGCCCTGGTCGAGGTCGATGCCATCGCGTCGATCGTCCAACAGCACGGCGAACGCGGGCTCGAGCGCGTCCTGCAGGCCGTGGGCCTCGGACTCGTCGGCTTCCTTCGCGAGAACGACCTGCTCGCCCGCTTCGACGATACCGCCTTCGCCGTCCTGATCGTCGACCCGAGCCCGAACACCGCGTATCTCGTCGCCGAACGGATGTGCGCGGGCGTCGAGGGGTTGCGCGTCGATGTGGCCGGCCAACCGGTGCCGTTGACCGCGAGTGTCGGGCTGGTAAGCGAGAAGGGGCGGCGGGACCTGACGATCGAGGCGCTCCTGGAGCGGGCCAGCACGGAACTGGACCGGGCGCGGGACGCGGGCGGCAACTGCGTCAGTCGCTGGGTCCACCCTGCGATCCGCGAGCCGGTTCCCGCGGTTTCCTCGGACCTGCGCGGCACGGTGGTCGGCGTGGATCGCCGCAACAAGTAACCGGCGTGACGGCGGACCCCGTGGCTTCTCGACGGCAACCCAGCGGTCGCCGCGGCCGCCCGGCGGCGGCCCGACCCCCCCGCGTGCCGCTCGCCGCCCTCGCGCGCGAGTACGCCGCCTTGCGACCCGCGATCGATGCCGCCGTCCACGACGTGTTCGTCTCGGGTCGCGTCGTTCGCGGCCCCTGGATCGCGCGTTTCGAGCGTGCCTGGGCCCGGCGCCTCGGGGTCCGGCACGTCGTGCTCGTCCACTCGGGCACCACGGCCCTGGCGGTCGCCCTGGCCGCCGCCGGCGTGCGCCGCGGCGACGAGGTGATCGTGCCGGCGCTCACGTTTCCCGCCACCGCCGAGGCCGTCCTGGCGCTCGGCGCCCGGCCGGTCGTCGTCGATGTCGCGCCCGACACGCTGCTTCTCGATGTCGATGCCGCGTTGCGGGCGGTCGGACCACGCACGCGCGCCGTCGTGCCCGTCCACCTGTACGGGCAGCCTCATCCACGACTCGCCGCGCTCGCCCGGGAACTGCGCCGGCGCCGCGTGGCCCTCGTCGAAGACGCCTGCCAGGCCCACGGTGCCGCGACCCCCGGCGCGCGCTCCGGCGTCCTCGGCGTCGCGGCGGCCTTCAGCTTCTACCCGACGAAGAACCTCTCCACCTACGGCGAGGCGGGTGCCGTCGCGACCGACGACCCGCGGCTCGCCGCGCGCGTCCGCGCCTGGCGCAACCACGGCCTTGGCCCCCGCGGCGGCCGGCCTCGCTTCGGTCTCAATCTCTGGCCCGGCGAGATCGAGGCGGCGATCCTCTGCGTCAAGCTGCCGCACCTGCGCGCGTGGAACGCCGCGCGGCGCGCGGCGGCCCGGCAGTACGACCGCGCCTTGGCGGGCCACCCTCGACTCCGCCCGGTCGCCAACGCCGCCGGCAACCGCCACGTCTACCACCAGTACGTCGTCCGCGCCCGCGACCGCGACCTCTGGCGCGCCCGCTTCGCCGCGGCCGGCATCGAGACCGCCGTGCACTATCCGCGCGCCCTGCCCGACCTGCCGGGACTCGCCGGCCGGGTCCGGGTCGCGGGTCGCTGCGACGCCGCGCGGGCCGCCGCCCGCGAGGTCTTCAGCCTTCCGGTCCATCCCTGGCTGACCGAGACGGAACGGCGGCGCATCGTTGCGGTCCTGGCGGCCGGCGGCCGGCAGACTGGTCGGCGCGCCGATCGACGGGCGTCGAGCCGAGCGGCGCTCTAGTGCTCGGGCGGCCCGAGCGGGTTGCGGGGCGCGCCGGGCTCGATCAGGACGCCGATGCCGCGCAGGCCGGCGAGGTTGAACAGCAGGTCCCAGGCCGCCTCGCGCGCCGCGTCGCCGGCCGCCTCCCCGGCGGTGCGCAGGGTGGCGAGCCGGCCGTAGTCCAGCGCGCCGACGCCCGCCAGCCCGCGCAGCACGTCGCTCGCCCAGGCCGCCTCCGCCGCCTCGGTCGCGATCCCCGCGCCGACTCCGAGCGCTCCGCCCAGCAGGCCGAACGAGCCGAAGGAGAGGGCGACGCGCGTGCCGAGCCGGACCGCCCATTCGACGGTGGCCCACGCCGCGTACTCGTCCTCCCGCTCCGCGATCCGACGCTCGACCCCCCGCGCCAGCAGGCTGTCTCCGCCGATCTCCCCGACCAGCGCCCCCAGTGCCGGCTCGCAGTCACGGAGCAGGACCAGGGGCGAATCCGCCCGCTCGCCGAGCAGCACGAGCGACAGGGCGGCGTCGACCGCCCCGGCCAGTTCGGCCGCCCGCCCGCAGATCTCCTGGTCGATGCGACGCAGCGCATCGTCCTGCAGGATGCCGGCCACCAGCGCTCGGAGCATCGGCTGGGCGTCGAGCGCCTGCTGGAGGGCCTCGCCTCCGGAGTCCTCCCAGGGCCACGTCTCCTCGCGCAGCGGCGCGGGCAGCGGCGCCGCCGCCAGCGCCTCGGGCGGAAGGGAGAACGGCTGCCAGGCCGCGAGCGCCGCGCGCGCCTCGTTGCCCAGCGCCGCCGCGCGGG
>JAAZOP010000439.1 GCA_012797735.1 Myxococcales bacterium | reverse complement strand
TGGGACCGGGGGAGGGACCTGGGGAAGGACCGGGCGTGGGACCGGGGGAGGGACCTGGGGAAGGACCGGGCGTGGGACCGGGGGAGGGGCCTGGGGAAGGACCGGGCGCGGGCCCCGGGGAGGGACCGATCGGGCCTCCTCCTCCGGCAGCCGGTCCGGGACGCCTCGTCGTCCGCTGCGACGTCGAGGGGGCGACGGTGACGGTGAACGGCGAGCGGGCGGGCCGGGCTCCGATCGAGGAGGAGCGGGCGGAGGGGCCCTACGAGGTGGAGGTCGTGGCGGACGGCCACGAGCCGTACGTCGAGACGGTGTGGATCTTCGCCGGCCAGGAGACGACGCTGGACGTGCGGCTGGCGACGGTTTCCGAGGGCCTCGACCCGCTGTGGTTCTGGGTCGGTGTGGGGGCGACGGCGGCGTTCGCCGCCACGACGATCGGTCTCGGGGCGGCGGCGGCCGACTACAATGCGGACGCCGAGGGCTACCTGGACGAGATGCGGACCTGGACGACGTCCGGTATCAACAACTGCGGGGCCAATCCGGCCGACAACCGGGCCTGCTGGGAGCCGTTCGAGGCGCGCATCGAGGTGCTCAAGGACCGGCATGAGGAGGCGAACGACACGGCCGACGGGCTGGAGATCGGCACGTGGGTGATGCTGGGGCTGACCGCGGCCGCGGCCGGCGGCACGGTCTGGTTGTTCCTCGAGAGCGCCCCGCTGTTCGGCGGTTCGGACGCGGACGTCATGGTGGCGCCGATTCCCACCGCGGGCGGCATCGGCCTCGGCGCGTGGGGCACCTTCTGACGCATTCCCGGGCGACCGCCCGCCGCCGGCGAGTCCAGTCGCCACGGACCCCTGGTCTGTCGCTGCTGTTCGCCGTGCTGTCGTTGTCGCCGGGATCGGCGGCGGCCCAGGACTCCGTGCCGGCGACGGCCGACCCCGTGACGGGGGAGGTGGTGCTGCCCGACCCGGGGCCGCCGCCGGCGTATCCGCAGGCCCGGCTGCGACGCCCGCTCTCGCTGCCGCAGTGGGAGGCCGAACTGGTCGTCGATGGTGTGCTCGGGCTGGACGCCGGCTTCGAGACCGAGCCGGTGGACGTCGTGTGCGGCGCGGCCCTGGGGGTTCTCGCTCGGTTGCAGGTCGAACTGTTGCTGGATCTGCGGGCGGTGCGGGCCCCCGGGGCGGCGGAGCCCGACGTGGCGTACGCGATGGCCGTCGGCGGGACCTACGCCTTCTTCTCCGGCGGCACCGGCGACCTGGCCGCCGCCGGCTCGCTGGCCGTGCGCATTCCGCTCGAGGCGTGGGGCGAGCAGGCGGTGCGGGTCGAGCCGGCGCTGTACGGCGTCTGGCGGATCGCGTGGTGGTTCGGGCTCTGGGGGACGCTGGCCTTGCCGTTCACGGTGGCCGACGAGAGCCGGGAGAACGCGCCGCCGGTCGAGGTGTTGACGCAGGTGTCGGTCCGCCCGCACTTCCAGCCCCTGGACTGGCTCTGGATCGCGGCCGAGGTGGGCGTCGGGCTGCGCGGTCGCGACGACCTGGTCGTGCCGCTGGACATGACGCTCGGGGTCACCCCCTGGTCGCCGTTCGATCTCGTGGCGACGTTCTCCTTCCCGGACCTCAAGGCCGACGAGGCGGTGGAGGCCGGGCTTCCGGCGGTCGAGGGGCCGGAGCACCGGCGGCTCACCGTGGCGTTGCGGGTCCGGGTGCCGTAGGTCCGCAGGCCGGGCAGACGAGCGCCGGCGGCGGATCGTCCGGAGCGACGAGCGGGACGAGGGCGGGGGAGCGGCAGGCGGGGCAGCGGGGGCCGCCGGCCGCGTCGAGGGCGGCGACGACGTGCGGCGGTCCGAACGCCGCGCCCAGCGCCTCGACCAGCGGCACGGCGGCGGGGGCCAGGAAGAGAAGCAGTTCCCCGGCGGTGACGTGGGCGGCGGCGAGGCCGCAGCGGTTCCAGTAGCCCTTGTCCACGAGCAGCCGGCGGCCGGTCGCGGTCCGTTCGACCCGGTGTCGCGGCGCCGGTCGCAGCGCCGCGACCCGTTCGCGCAAGGCCGCGAACCGTCCCTCGTCCGGGCCGCGGGCCAGGAACCACGGCCGTTCGGGGAACCGTTCGAGGATCGCGCGGGGTTCGGCGGGGCGCGCGCCGGAGGAGGCGCGGCGGTTCTTGGGGAGGCGCGGCGCGAACGCCTCGGCGAACTCGACGACCGCCAGCCGGAGTCCGGCGGCGCCGGGGACGCCGGAGACCTCGCCGAGGCCGGCGAAGGCGCGCGCGGCGTCGTCGTCGCTGAGGAACCACTCGCGCAGGGCGCCGCGGGCCAGGGTCG
>JAAZOP010000035.1 GCA_012797735.1 Myxococcales bacterium | reverse complement strand
CCGAGTGCGAGGGGCCGCCGGCGCCCGGGGTGCTGGCGAGCCGCGTGCCGCCCGGCGCCTGGCCCGATCTCGAATGGGAGGACCCGTTCCCCGGCGGCTGGACGACGATCGATGTCACGACCCGCGGCATCGCGCCCGGCGCGGGTGACGTCTCGGCGGCGCTGCAGTCGCTGATCGACGGGCTGTCCGGACCGACGATCCTGACCTTCCCGCCGGGCACCTTCGAGCTGCACTCGCCGGTGGAGATGCGCGGCGAGCTGATCCTGCGCGGCGCGGGTTCGGACGCCACGCAGTTCTCGCTGGTGGGCACGAGCCGGGCGTTCACCTGGGAGGGGGTCGGCGGGCAGTGGGCGTGGCCGTGGATCGAACCCGAGTATGGCCCGCGCGAGATCCAGGCCGACGTCCCGGTCGACGGCGACACGATCCCGCTCGCCGACACCGCCGGCCTCCATCCGGGCGACGTCGTGATGGTGGCCGAGGCGATCGAGAATCCGAGCTTCCCGTCCGCGAAGTACGCGCGCGGCGGGATCTTCGCCCTGACGGCCGTCACCCCGACCTCCGTGACGCTCGACCTGCCCCTGACCGTCGGCCTGCACCGCGTCAACGCCCTCGGCGAGGCGACGGTGGTGTCGAAGCTGCGGCCGATCGGGAACGGCGGGATCGAACACGTCCGCATCGTCTCCCCCACCCTCACCGGCTACGACATGCGCGGCGTGCTCGACCTGTACCTCGCCGACAACGTCTTCCTCCGCGACATCACCTCCGTCGACTCCTTCGGCGCCGACGTGCGGATCTCCAACTCGCGCCGCGTGCTCGTCACCGACTGCTTCTTCGACCAGACCCAGGGCAGCGCGCCGGACGGCGGGGAATCGATCTGGATCGACCAGCTCGTCACCCGCACCGCCGTCGTCAACAACATCCTCCGCGAGAAGCACCCGCCGCTCGTGGTCCAGGTCGGCGGCAACCTGGTCGTCTACGCCTACAACTTCCACGTCGACCGGCTCGCCGACTACTGCCACGCGACCGGCGACCCGAACTGCCGGGACCTGGACTGGATCCGGGACCCGGAGGTCAACGGCATCGCGCGCGGCTGGCACGGCCTGGCCGACGTCGTGTTCCACGGCAACTTCCCCCACCACTACCTGATCGAGGGCAACGTCTTCTACAACGCGGTGTTCGACTACCACCACTTCGAGCAAGGTCCCGGCAACACGATCTTCCGCAACCGGATCCTCGGCAACCCCGACAACCTCACCTGGTGGATGAACGGCTACGGCATCTGGCTCGACGGCCCCCACGACGGCCAGAATCTCGTCGGCAACCTCCTGCTGCACGATTCGATCATCACCTACCAGCTCCACAACGCGACCGAGGAGCCCGAGGACATGTTCGTCGCCGCCAACACGCTCTCCGGAACGCTCCAGTGGGGCGACCTGCCGGCCGGTTCGGAGCTGCCGCCGTCGCTCTACCGCTCCTGCCCTCCCCCGTTCTGGACCGACGACCTCCCCTGGCCGCCGTTCGGCCCGGACGTCCCCGGCTCGGAAACGAACCGCATCCCGGCCCAGGTGCGCTACGAAACCCTGGTGGCCGGCGGGCCGTAGGAGGCGCGCATCCACACGACCGGCGTCGAGGCCGCCCTGCGAGGACCGCGCGGTCGCACGGCGTGGGACCCCGGCCGCGGCCTGGTGATCGTCCGCACCGACGAATCGGCTTCGGCCACCGTCGTCTTCGGCCCGCCCTGAGGCACCGGCCCGTCCGGAACTCCGCGCGGCGGCCGGATCGGACCCCGGTCGATCGCCGCACCCCGTTCCTTCACCCGGCGGCCCCGGACCCCGGACTGCGACGACGGGCCGGCGCGCGCACGGCGATCACGGTTGCAGTTCCGCGACGATGCGACGGGCGTCCTCCAGCACGGACCGGGCCGTCGGGGCGGGCGGCGACACGGACGAGGTGCCGTAGGCGCGCGCGAGCCCGTCGGCCTTCGCCACCAGCGCGGCCTTCTCCAGCGTGAGCCGTCCCGCGGGCACAAGCACCTCGAACAGCAGTCGAGCGGCCGGCAGATCGGGTTCGCTCGCCCCCGTCAGGCCGCTGACCGCCGCCAACATCGCGTCCCGCGCCGCGACGATCGCCTCGGCGGGAAGCTCGGCCGCGAACATCGCCTCCGCCGCCCGCAGCTTGCGCTCGGCCAAGGCGGCCGCCTCGCGCCGCCGCTCGGCCTCCGCATCGCGCTCCGTGACCAGGCCCTCCGCCAACACCTTGGCCCGCGCGAACGGCGACGCATCGCCCAGGAGCGACAGGGGCTCCACCACCGCGCGCGGCATCGCCACCGCCCCGTGCGACTCGGCCGCCGTGCGCGTCACCTCGTCCACGGCGTCGACCACCGCGACGATCCGCCCGTCGGCCAGTTCGACCACACGGTCCAGGCGGCTTCCGAGGATCGCGGGCAGGCGTGAAGCGTCCGCGGGCGCCGGTCCGCCGGGCGCACGCGCTGCAGGAATCGGCCGGACGGCCGCCGTACCGGTGGCGGGCCGGGACGAGGCGTCCGGGGCGGGCGATTCGACGGCCGCCGCGTGCGGCATCGACGGTTCGGGGCGCGATCCGGTCGAAACACTCTCGCCGCCGGCTTCCTGGGATGACGATTCCTCCGCCCGCTCCACTTCCTCCGGCGGTTCCGCCGCGTCCTCCGCCGGCAGGGTCTCCTCGACGACCTCCCGATCGACGAACAGGACCTGGGCCAGCGAGAGGCAGCTCTGCGGCGCCTGCACCTCGTCCACGCTCGCGTCCGGCAGGATCGCCGCCTGGAACAGTCCGCGCTTGGCGCCCAGGATCCGCTCGATGCGGGTTTCCGTCGAGTCCTCCGCAACGAGCAGGATGACGTGGACCGGGTTCTTCTGACCCAGCCGGTGCACCCGCCCGATCCGCTGCTCGAGCACGGCGGGGTTCCAGGGGTATTCGAGGTTGATCACGGTGCTGGCGAACTGCAGGTTCAGTCCGACGCCGCCGGCATCGGTGGAGAAGAACAGCTTGCAGTCGGGGTCGTCGCGGAACCGCTCGATCAGCGCCCCGCGCTTGTGCGACGGCACGCCGCCGTGCAGCCGCACATACCCGACGTCGAGCCGGTCGGCCACCTCGGCCGCCATCCGCTGGAAGACCTCGAACTGGCTGAACACCACCGCCTTCTGGCCGCCGTCCACGCACACGTCCTCGACGAGCCGCGCGAACTCCTCGAGCTTCGGGGAGCCCTTCCGCGCCCGGGGGTCGAGCAGCGAGGCCGCGTTGCAGGCCATGCGCGCCAGCTGCAGGTGCATCGCGAGCTGCTCCAGTTCCTGCGGGGTGAGCGGGCGCTTCCTTCCGCGGGCCGCGATCGCCGCCGCCTGCTGCTCGTGGTCCAGCATCAGCTCCTGCTGCTCGGGCCACAGCGACACCGTGTATCGGGCATCGATCCGCTCGGGAAGCTGCGTCAACACCTCCTTGCGGTCGCGCCGCAGCATCACGGGGCGCAGCCGCCGGCGCAACTCGCCCAGGTTCTTGTAGCCCGCCGGCCGGACGCTCCCCGGCTCGCGCACCAGGAACTGCTCGTTGAACGCCCACAGCGGGCCGAGCACCAGCGGCGAGACGAGTTGCAGGATGCTGTAGAGGTCGTCGAGGCGGTTCTCCAGCGGCGTGCCGGTGAGCACGAAGGCGAAACGGGTCCGGATCGACTTGATCCGCGCCGCCGTCAGCGTCCGCCAGTTCTTGATCCGCTGCGCCTCGTCGACGATCAACAGGTCCGGCTCCAGGGCGGGGAGAAGGTCGAGGCCACGGAGCAGCAGCTCGTAGTTGACGATCGTGAACGAAGCCCGGCGGGCGAAAGCCTCGCGACGCGCCTCGCGGTTGCCCTGGACGACCACGGCGTCGAGACCCGCAAAGCGGGCGATTTCCGAGGCCCACTGGTGCTTGAGCGAGGCCGGGCAGACGACCAGCGTTCGGTGCACCTCCCAGCGCTCGAACAGCGCGCGCGCCGCGACGATCGCCTGCACCGTCTTGCCCAGGCCCATGTCGTCGGCCAGCAGTGCGCGGCCGGCGCCTGCCAGGAACGCCGCCCCCTCGACCTGGTACGGATACAGCTTGGCCCGCACGCCCGGGACGCGCCCCTGCCGTTCCGCGAACCACTCCCGGACCTCGTCGCGACGACGCTCCATCCGCCGCCGCTCGGCCACCTCCCGCGAGAACTCCTCCACGTCCGGGTAGACCACGAGCCTGCGGAATCGCGCCGCGCCCGCGAGGAACTCCGGCAGGTCCTCGACCGGATCGCCGCGGAACACGCCCTCGGCGTCGAACCACCGGGCGGCGAAGCGACGCAGCGCGGGCTCGGCCTCCGCGCCCAGTCGGGCGACGATCCGCGGCGTGTCCTCGCGCGTGACGACGATCATCGGCGGCAACCCGCGGCCCGCGCGCAGCGCCGCGACCCGCTTCTTTGCCCGCCGTGTCAGCCCCACCAGCACCGCCTCGATGTGCTTGCAGGTGCCCAACATGCTCGTCGCGTAGTCGAGGCACGAACAGCGGTTCAGGCGATCGGCGAACGAGCGGACCCACACCTCGTACCGCTCCCCCGAAGGGGACCGGACCTCGAACGAGCCCACCACGCCGTCCCCCGACAACCGGCGGAACTTGAACCCGCCGGTCTCGCCCCGCCGCCGCCGGACGTGCAGTTCCAACTCCCGCACGCTCTCCGCCGGCCGCTCGGGCGCCGCCTCGACCCCGGCGCGCGCCGCGAGGACGGCGATCGCGTGCTTGCAGAACGGCTCCCAGTCGAACGGACAAGTGCAGGTCGGGACCAGCTCCTCGCCGTCGTGCTCGACCCGCACGAGGTACGGCTCCTTGTGCGACCCGAGCACCCGGGCTTCCAGCCGCCCGCCGTGTTCCCGCAGCTCCTCGACACGACCGGCGCGCGCGTAGGCGATCCCGCGCGCCACGATGCGCTCCGAGGCCAGCGCGGCCAGCGTCTCCGGGCGCAGGACGAAGGGGCTTCGGTCGCGGCGCTCGATGGCGGTCGAACGGTTCCCTTCCATCGCCGGCTCCCGCCAGGCCCCGGCGAGGGTGGGGCCCGGCTCCGGCCGGCGAGGTTATCACCGGCCAGGCGCGATGGCAGCCGGAAACGCCATGCACGACACGCTCGAGCGCCCGGCCGTCGCGACAAGCGGAGAGTACCCCGAGGCATCGCCCCCGCGGGGGACGGCACGAGTGGCCGGCGTTCCGGGGCGGCGAGGACGGTTCGATCGCCCGCGGAGGAGAAGTAGAGCCCGCGTCAGGATCTGTCGCCGAGGTCCGGTACGATCACGCCATGACCACGAGGAAGACCGGGAAGAAGCTGGCGGAACTCGCTCGGGCCTATTTCGAAGAACACCCGGACGAGCGCCCCACGGACGTCGTGGCGTCCGGCCGGCCCTGGGACTTCGCGCTCGACTCGCGGGCGAACGAGATCGAGAACCTCCGCCGGCAGTTCCCGCTCGAGCGCGTCCACCGCGCCGCCGAGAAGCTGGACTACTTCCTGCTGCCCGAGTTCATGGAGCCGAGCAAGGCGTGGGAGCAAGTGCTCGAGCAGGTCTATCGGGCACATTACTCGTCGTTGAAGATCTGCCGGTCGTGGCATCTGGCAGAACAGGCTCTCGAGGCGCTGGCCGAACTCTATGACCTCCATGTGCCGGCCGGCTCGGCGGATCCAGGTGACGGTTCCGCAAGATCGTCTGAACCGGCGGGTGAACAGCACGAGAAAGCCGACGCGGCACGTTGGGTCGCCCTCTGCAAGCAACTCTGGCCGGACGAGCACGTCGAGGATCTCCTCGCTCTGATCGAGGGTGAGTCGTTCAGGGACCACATCCCGCTGCGTTCGGGCTTCGTCGCCCTCGGTCTGCGCCTCGGCATCTACGAGTACGCCCGGTCCGTCGTCCGCGTGCTGCTCGACCTGCACGAGAACACGCCGTACACGTTCGGCCTCTGCGTCGGGCGGGTCCTGGACTGGGACGAGGCGATGGTGTTCAAGACGCTGCCCTCGCCGCCGGCCGAGCGCCAATCCTGAGCATGGACGATGCCTTTCCGCGGCGCGTCAGGTCCTGTCGTGCGCCCGTGCAAGACTCGGATTTGCCGGCCCGGCACCTTCATCGGGGCCCTGTGCTCCACGGGCTGGGCGCGCGAGGGAGGTCCGAGATGGCGTGGGCGACGAAGAAGCGCAGGACGAGCATTCGAATCGAGGTCGACAAGCCGGTGGAATGCCGGTCGTCCCGGTCCGTGACGGGCCGCGCGGCGGCGGGTGGGCCGGTCGAGCAGGTCGTCGTGTGGACGCTCCGGGCGCTGCTCCATGCGGCCAAGGAGACAAGGAACCCCGGCCAGGTCCTGGCCCGTTGCGACGACGCCATGCGGCTGGCGGGATTCGAGCCTCTGGGATTCGACGAGGCGAAGAGGCCCGGGGCGCTGCACGCCGTGCGGCAGGCGCTCGAGAGCGCCACCGCGCAACCGCCGAACCGGGACGATCCCCTGTACCGGAACGTCGATCGGCTCGGCGAGATCCTCGAACTGGCCCCGGTGGAACGCGAGATCCTGGCCTTCGCCGTCAAGTGCGCGACGGTGAGCGGCATGGTGGAACCGTTCGCGCTGCTGCTTCCGACCACCCGTTGCCGCCTCGCCAGGGCGCTGGCGGCTGTGCTCTGCGAGTTCGACCCGCAGGCGATCAAGACGGCGCTCGAGCCCGACGGCGCGCTCGTGTCGTGCGGGCTCGTCCGGTGGTCCGCGTCGAGTCGGTTCGGGCCGGACCCGCCGCTGGTACCGATGGACGACCTGGACACGATCCTCGGCACGGAGTACCCGGACGACAAGGCGCTCCTCGCCCCGTTCTTCCGCGTCACCTCCTCGGCGAACCTGACCGCGGCCGACTTCCCGCACCTGGCGGCGGACATCGATCTCATCTGCCGCTTCCTCGGCCGGGCGCGGCGCGAGCGCCGGCCGGGCGTCAACGTGCTGCTGTTCGGCCAGCCGGGCACGGGCAAGACCGAGCTCGCCCGGGTCCTGGCGGCGCAGGTCGGGGAGATGCTCTACGAGGTCAACGTCGCCCACAACGACGGCAGCCCGCTCGATGGCAAGCACCGCCTGGGGTCGTATCTCCTTTGCCAGCGCTTCCTGAGCCGGCTGACCCACGGCCTGGTGCTCTTCGACGAGGCCGAGGATCTGTTCCCGTCGGAGTCGTTTGGGATGTTCGGGCTGAAGATGCGTTCGGCCCAAGACAAGGGCTTCACGAACCGGCTGCTCGAGGAGAACGCGGTTCCGGCGATCTGGGTGACGAATTCGGTCGAACAGATCGATCGCGCCGTCCTGCGGCGGTTCGATTTCCAGCTCGAGGTGCGCACGCCGCCGCGGAGCGTGCGGTGCGGCATCGTGCGCCGGCACCTGGCCGGCCTGCCGATCGGCGACGCCTTCGTCGAACGGCTGGCGGATTGCGAGGAGGTTTCGCCGGCGGACGTGAAGGCGGCGGCGAAGGTCGCGGCCCTGGCGGGGGGCGACGGGCCGGCCGCCGTCGAGACGACGATGGAGCGGGTGATCCGCCGGCGGGTCGAGGCGCGCGGCGGTCGGCTGGAGACGCTGGCGCGGGACGGCGACGCGATTCCGTACCGCATCGAGTACCTCAACGCGAGCCGCGACCCGGCGAGGCTGGCCGAGGCGCTGCGCGACCGGCCCCGGGGCAACGTGCTGCTGTTCGGACCGCCGGGGACCGGCAAGACGGCCTACACCCGGCACCTCGCCCGGCGGCTCGACCGGCCGCTGCTGGCACGGCGCGCCTCCGACCTGCTGAACCCGTTCGTCGGCGTGACGGAGAAGCTCATCGCCGAGATGTTCCAGCAGGCCCGGGAGGAGCGGGCGGTGCTGCTCCTCGACGAGGCCGACAGTTTCCTGCGGGACCGCCGCGGCGCGGTGCGCTCCTGGGAGGTGACGCAGGTGAACGAACTGCTGGTCGGCATGGAGCAGTTCGACGGGCTGTTCGTCTGCTCGACGAACCTGGTGGACGACCTCGACCAGGCGGCCTTCCGGCGGTTCGTGGTGAAAGTGCGCTTCGACTACCTGCGATCCGACCAGGCCTGGGCGATGTTCCAGGCGCTCTGCACGCAGGTCAACGCGACTCCGGACGCCGGACTGCGCGGCGCCGTCGGGGCCCTGCGCAACCTCACGCCCGGCGACTTCGCCACGGTGCACCGGCAGATCGTCCTCGGCGGCGAGCCCCCCTCCCCCTCCCGCATCCTCCAGTGGCTGGAGGAGGAGTGCCGGATGAAACGCGACGGGGACGGCACGCCGCGCGGCATCGGCTTCCGGGGGTAAGCCGCCCCGGTCCCATCGACATCGGCGCGGAGACGCCCGGCCGCCGGCCGAGGTCGACCTCGGCCCGCGGGCGAAAGAAAGTGCGGATCCGGCGCGCTACGCCGCCGGTTCGGCCCGGTCGATCGCGCCGAACCGCGCCAGGAGCGCGAACCGCGCCACGTCCTCCTTCGCGACCACGATCCGAGCCGTCGCCAGGGCCCTGGTCAACGCGATGTGCAGGCGGACGCCGCGGGATTCGTCGGCGAGGAGGTGCAAGTCGGTAATGAGGACCGCGGGGCGCTCGAGACCCTTGAAGCGCAGGAAGGTGTCGCCGACGATCGCGCCGTCGATCCCGCGGTCCGTCGCCGGTACCAGGGCGTGACGGCCGAGCCGGCCCGCGCGGAGGATCGAATCCTCGTGCGTCCGGCCGCGGACCGACAGCACCGCGATGTCCCCGGGCGTCAGCTTCTCGCCCAAGAGCTTGTCGATCTCCAGCGCCACCCTGTCCGCCACCGATGAACGGCTCGGGCAGACGACGACCCGCAACGTCCCGTCCGCGAGCGCGTCGCGGACGGCGGCCTCGTCCGCCTTCCGGCCGATGCAGAGATCGGCGAGCGCCTGCACGCCGGGCGGACACCGGTAGGGCCTCTTCAGGGTGAACCGCGCGGAGAACCGCTCCAGCGGCACGCGCCGCTCGGGCCAGAACGCCTGCCCGGGGTCGTAGAACGCCCACAACGATCCCGCGCCGGCCAACTCGAGGACCAGCATCCAATCGTTCTCGGAAAAATCCTGGGCCTCGTCGACGACGATCGCGTCGAACGGCTTTCCGACCTCGGGCAAGGCTTCGCACGCCGCCCGGAGTGGAACCTCTTCCCAGAACCCGGGCGCCTCGAAGTCGCCGGGCGGGATTCCCGCCTGCTTCAGCAGCTCGACGGCGAGGCCTCGGACGGTCTCGACGGCCAGGCCGGCGGCCCGGGTCTGCTCGCGGACCCAGTGGGCGAGCGCCGCCGTGAAGCAGACCAGCAGCACGCGCTTCCCCTCGGCGGCGAAGCGCAGAGCCGCCTCCCGGGCGAGAAGCGTCTTGCCCGTGCCGGCTCCTCCTGCCACCAGGAGCGACGCGTTGTCCGCCAAGCTGTCGAGCACGGCGATCTGCTGTTCGTCCAGGCGCACGCGCCGTTCGGCATCGAGCGCGGCGCGATGGCCCAGCGCCAGCCTCGGCGTCCACGTCTCGCACCAGAGCCGGTGCAGGCGCTCGATCCACGGACCGCGAGCCGCGCGAGGCGGCGGGCACGCGCGCTCGAACAGGACGGGAAGGGCCCTGTCCATCCACGGCAGGTCCTGCTCGCCGAGCACGAGTTGCGCAAGGTCGTCCTGCGTCGGTCCGGCATCGAATGCGGTCTGCGGGAAGCAGGTCGCGACGCCGAACGCCGGCGGTCCGCACGCCTGCGCGTGCAGCCGATCGATGAGCGCGTGGACGAACGACAGCGCCTGGGCGCGCGGCGCGGGGTCCATCTCGCGGTTGTTCTGGAAGAAGCGCCCGTCGCGCATCTCGACCCGGCCGCCTTTCACCTCCAGGACGAGGAGCCCGCGGTCGGGTACGGCGACGACGAAGTCGCCCTCGGTCTCCCGGCCCGGACCGAGACGCACACGGACCGAGTGCCATGCGTACCAACCCGCCGGCAGGCCCTTCCGCAGCGCCTCCCAGACGATCTCCTCGCCGCGCGATTCCGTCGGTCGCGGCTTCTCGCGCGGCCAGACGCCGGACGGTACGCTCATCGAAGCCGATGGTTGCGGCCGCGGACCGTCGTGTCAACGACGAATCGCCGCTCGATCCTTCCGGACGCGCGGGCGCACCCGCAGCGGCGACCTCGCGGCCGGACGGACGGGTGCCGCGGCCGAACCGCAACGGACCTCGACCACCTCCAGCGATCCCGCCCCGCCTCGGAGGTCGAACGTGATGCTGCCCAGCACGGCGGTGTCGCGGGAGATGACGGCGAGTTCGACCCGCGGACCGCCTCCGCCCGAGCGCCGGCGGGGCCGGCGTCGCAGGAGCAGCAGCAGGTCCGCGAAAGGCGCTCCCGACCACGGTTGGTCGAGCGCCTTCCCCAAGGCGGAACCACCCGTGGCGAGAACTTCTCCCCGGCGCACCTCGGCGACGACCAGCACCGGCGTATGCAGGCGCCGCGCGACCGTCTTCAGACCGGCGAACGAATCGACCCGCTCCGCGACCGTGGTCCGTCTTGCGGCCACCGGCCGCAGCCGGTCGACCGAATCGACCACGACGAAGTCCGAGCCCCCGTGCGCCCCGCTCGCCGCGACAACGAGGACCTGGTCGCACGCCAGCGCCGGGACGTCGCAGAAGGCGAGCGACGTGTTGCTCATCCGTTCCGCCGCGTAGAACAGCTTCGTCCAGTCCTCCTGCGTGAGACGCGTCGGATCGGCGACGGACTCGCCGGCGACACCGCTCTCGAGGCACAGGAGCCTCTTCACGGTTTCGCGAGCGTCCGTCCCGGGCGCGAGGTACGCGACGCGCCGGCCCGCGACGGCGACGTTCCGCGCGATGGTCAGGCAGACCGTCGTCTTTCCCGTGCCGGGCGGGCCGGCCACGACGATCAGATCGCGCGGCCGCAGACCGCCGCCGATCAGCTCGTCCAGCTGCGCGATCCCGGTGGGCAACGGGTCCGCGGCCGCCGCCGACCCTCTCGTGTCGAGTTCGACGAACACGTCCCGGACCAGCCCCTTCACCGGGCGCAGCGTTCCGACCTCCGGCACGTCAGGCATGGCGCACGTCCCTTTCCCCGCATCCGTCCCGAATCGGTCCCGGCGTCAGCCCGATGTCACCAGCGTGAGACGCAGCGTCCCACGGCTCGACCGGTTCCGGACGCTCGTGATCGTCACGCCGGCGGTCTCCGGCAACGCGTGGCGCAACTCCTCGAACCAGGCGCGGCACTCGGACAGGGTCGTTCCGGCCGGCATGTCGAGGTCGACCTTCACGGCGCGGAGGCTCGTCGAGCGCAGCGACCCGAGGACCTCGGGCGGCAGGGCGAAACGCTCCCCGGGTCGCGGAAGATGCAGGACGATCCTGTCGTCCTCCGGCGCCGGCGGTTCGGGCGGGCCCTTCGGTTCGCGGAGCCCGGGCGCGGGCCCGGCAGGCTCGGGCGCGAGCCGAAGCAGGGGACCGAGTCCGGCCGCCGCTGCCACGCCTGCCACGCCGGCCAGCAGCTCGCGTCGAGCGAGACGGCGTCCAACCGAAGCATCCCGATCGTCGTCCATCGCGTTTCACCCTCCCTTCGCCGCGGCGCCCTCGCCCTCCGCACGCACGACGAGCGGCAGCAGCATCGCGAATGCGTCCTCGATCTCGGCCGCCCGCAGCAGCCCATCCAGCCAGCGCGCCGGGATTCCGCCGGGGCCGAACTTCGCGCCCAGGAGCGCGCCGGCGACCGCGGCGTTCGTGTCGGCGTCGCCCCCGAGATTCACGACGCGCAGGATGGAGGATCCGAAGTCGGTCGCGTCCCGCAATGCGGCCAGGGCCCGTTCGAGGCAGAGCAGGACGAAGCCGATCTTCGACCCGTCGTAGCGGTCCTCCGCCGCGTGGCGGAGCGGCCGGCCGGTCCGGATGCCGTCGACCAGCCCGGCCACCTCGGCGGCGATCGGCGCGGCGGCATCGCGAGCCGCCGCCAGCGCCGCCTCGAGCGGAAACGACGGACGGTAGACCAGGTGCGACAGCACGACGTTGAAGGCGACGCACGACCCGAGGCAGCGCGGATCGGCGTGCGTGATGCCGGAGAGCGCGAGCGACTCGGCCACGAGGCGCGGGTCGTCCGGGCGCCGGACGAGGCCGGTCGGCGCGGCGCGCATCAGCGAGCCGTTCGCCGGCGCGCTCCGGCCGGCGCGGAGAGCGAATCGGCCGGCGTTCTCCCAGGTGGCGGTGCCGTCCGCGATCCGCCGCAGCGCCGCGGCCGTGGTGTTGCCGATGTCCTTCGGGCCGGACTGCATCCACCGGACCATCCGCGCGGCGGTTTCTTGCGGGTTGAAGTCCGGCCCGGCATAGGCGGCCGCGGCGAACAGGGTCAGCTCGGTGTCGTCGGTCCACTCGCCCTCGCCCCACGGGCCGCTCGCCACGAAGCCGGTGATCCGGCCGAACCGCGCCTTGACCTGGTCCGGCGAGAGAAACTCGGCCGCGGCGCCCAGGGCATCGCCCACGGCGAGTCCGAAGAGGGCGCCACGAACCCGTTCGGCCTCCGGGGTGAGAACTCCTGCCCGCCGGCCGCGCCGTCCCGGCGCATCGTGTCCGCGGCCGGCCTCTCGCACGGAACCGCGCCGCCCGCCGGCGGGAGCGGGGTCGTCCGACGGGACGTTGCCCCGGTTCGGACTGGAATGGGAAGTCCTGCCGTTCACGACTGCCGCTCCCGGGCGGACCCCCGGTCCGACGCCCGCCCCCTGCCCACGCCGGGATGGTACCACGGCCGCGCGACAGGACGTGACGCGGAGGAAACCGAACCGTCAGCGCGACGTCCGCTGGCTCGTGCCCGCAGACCGCGCAGGACGGGCGACCGGCCCGGTTCGCTCACCGGGCCCGTTCGTCCAGACGGAGCGCATTCCTGACGCTCCGGCTGGACCGATTCCAGGGGGCACGTCGCCCGGTCCATTCGTACGCCGCGGCGTCCGTGGCGAGTCCGCGCGGCGTTCGCTCGGGGGGTTCGACGGCCCGGTCGAGAAGGCGCCCGCGGTTCTCCGCGCGGGTGGCGCGCGTCGTCCGCGAGCGCCCCGCCGCGCTATCCGCGACAGCAGGCCGGCCGGCGCGGTTTCTTCGAGCCGGGCTTCGCCGCCTGCTTCAGCGCCGCCTCGAGCCACTTCTCGGTCTCGCGCCGCGTGCCGAACCCGCAGTCCATCGCGACCGGCTTGCCGCGTTGGAAGACGACCAGCGTCGGGACGCCCTCGTCGACGTAGCGCGCCGAAACCTTCGGGCTCTCGTCCACGTCGACCTTCACCACCTTCACCTTCCCCGCGAACTTCTGCGCGATCGCGGGCAGAACCTCGCCCAGCCGCCGGCAGGGTCCGCACCACGAGGCGGAGAAGTCCACGAGCACCGGGACGTCGCCGGTTCCGACCTCCCGGTCGAACGTCTCGTCGTTGGCGTGGATCATCGCCTTCTTCGTCGTCCGCTTCCTCGTCGTCGGCATCTCGCCCTCCTTCTTCTCGCCGCTTCCCGCGGCGGCGTCACGCCGGATCTCCGGCAACTCGCTCACGTCCGCCGGCTCCCGGACCTCGCCGGCATCGTCGTCCCGGTCCTCGTCGCGTCCTCGGCACGGCCGGTATCGCACGTACGGCGGCGGCGCCGGGTCGCCGTGCTCGTCGAGGTGCAACGACGGTCCGACCTGGACCCAGCGGCATGCTGTGAACCGCTTTGCGCCGCGCCGTCTCATCGCTTCGCCTTCCTCGCGGCGCTGCGGATGGTCCGTGGCCTGCTCGGACCGCAACCACTCCGCATCGGTCCCTCGACCGCCATGACCAGCTCGCGTTCGGAGATGTCGCCGCGCTCGAGCGCGCCCGCCAGCGGCAGCAGCCTCGCCATGGCCGCTCGCGCGTCGCGCGGCCT